>JAGXIO010000184.1 GCA_024635555.1 Saccharicrinis sp. | reverse complement strand
TGGATATTTGATTAAAAAAGTATAATTTTGCGCCACATTTTGCATATAGGATATGAGACAACTTAAAATAACAAAATCAATTACCAATCGCGAGAGCGCTTCTTTAGATAAATATCTTCAGGAGATAGGCAGGGAGGAGTTGATATCTGTAGAAGAGGAAGTAGAACTGGCCCAGCGAATTAAAAAAGGCGACCAAGTAGCCTTGGAAAAGCTGACAAGAGCCAACCTACGTTTCGTGGTTTCTGTAGCTAAACAATACCAAAACCAAGGACTAAGCCTTCCGGATTTAATAAACGAAGGAAATCTTGGATTGATAAAAGCAGCGGAAAAATTTGATGAGACCCGTGGTTTTAAGTTTATCTCGTATGCGGTATGGTGGATTCGCCAATCTATTTTGCAAGCTTTGGCCGAACAATCCAGAATTGTGCGTTTGCCCTTAAACCAAGTTGGCTCACTAAACAAAATAAATAAAGCCTACTCAAAATTTGAGCAAGAAAACGAAAGAAAGCCATCACCTGAAGAATTAGCCGACAAGCTTGAGCTTCCGGTAGAAAAAGTGACCGATACGCTCCGTGTTTCCGGTCGTCATATTTCGGTAGATGCACCTTTTGTTGAAGGCGAAGATAACAGCTTGCTTGATGTTTTGGTAAACGGCGACTCGCCAAGTGCCGATAGAACCTTGATAAATGAATCGCTGGCTCGCGAAATTGAACGTGCCTTGGCCACATTGACCGAACGTGAAGCTGATATCATTAAATTATTCTTCGGCATACAGATTCAGGAGATGACATTGGAAGAAATTGGTGAGCGCTTTGGCTTAACCCGCGAAAGGGTGCGACAAATCAAAGAAAAAGCCATTCGCAGATTACGTCATACATCCAGAAGTAAACTATTAAAATCGTATTTGGGATAATCCCATTACCATAAAATTTAAAAAAGCCGCCCACAAACAGGGCGGCTTTTTTAATTTAAATCGCTGTCTATTGCTTAAAGTAATTCGTAAAAACCTTAAATGTCCCTATTATTTTTAAACGCAAAACCATGCTATCTCAAAAAATAAATCCTTAGCAATGGGAAATTCCCTGAAAAACTAATAATTTTAGCGAGATGAAACAAGCAACAATTACGATAGTAATGGTTTTACTATCTTCCAACGTATTTTCGCAACACAACAAATACAGTGTTTGCGAGCATATACAAAACACGGGTAAAACCCATATGATAACCCAACAACTGCAAGCTTTGATAGATAAGTGCAGTAGCGAAGGGGGCGGTTATATTTATTTTGCCGCAGGCGAGTATCTAACTAGAACGCTTATTTTAAAAGACAATACTTTTTTAGAATTGGCTCCCGGTGCAACGCTTTACGGAAGTACCGATTTAAACGATTATCCCGTTGAGGGAAAAAATAGGAAGAGCCTGATATATTCCGACGGAGCCAACAATATTGGCATCATAGGCAAAGGAACAATAAACGGTCAGGGCGATTCCTTTTGGCGCGGTAAAAAGAAACCTTTCATCAGACCCGACCGCTTTATTTTATTTGAAAATAGTACCAACATAAAGATAGAAGATATACTTGTTACCAACACCCCAAACTGGAATATTGAGGTAAGACTGTGCGATGGCGTATGGATAGATGGCATATCCATTGTAAACGAACGAAAGTCGCCCAACTCCGACGGGATAGACCCGGTATCGTCAAAAAATGTTTTTATCTCCAACTGTTATATCGAGACGGGTGACGACGGCATCTGTCCCAAATCCATAGGTGATATCCCTAACGAAAACCTCGTGGTTACCAATTGCATTATCCTCAGCGACGATTCAGCCATTAAACTAGGCACACGCTCCGAAACCTATATTCGCGATGCGGTATTCAGCAACATCATCATCAAGGACACCGAATATGGCATTGCCTTTTATGCCAAAGACGGTGGCACTTTTGAGAATATCCGATTCAACAATATCCAAATCCAAAGTACCATCGATATACAGGCAGATATTACCAAACCCATGGGCACCTATCCTATTTTTATCGATTTGGAGAAGAGAAGCAATGACTCAAAACTAGGCTCTGTAAAAAACATCTTTTTTAATAACATCACCATCGATTCGCAGGACGGTCATTGTGTATTTTTCGGGCAGCCCGACAGCAAGCTGCAGAACATAAAGCTATCAGATATACACTTTACCCTGCATCAGCGCAAACCGTATCACGACAACCGAAAACCGAGGGGTGTAAGCAGTTTGAGAGATAAAGCAGACAACGATTTTTCGGATGCCCCCTCACTTTTTACCTTTGCCCATGTGGATGGACTTAGTATTCGCAACCTTACCATCCAGGATTTATCAGACAACAAAAACAATGAGCGCCATATGATTTGGGGATACGATATTCACCATGTTATTATAAGCGATTTATATAGCAGGCAAATCATCACCAATGAGGATCTGGCCACGCTGCATTTTAACGAGTCAAGTTCTGTGGAGGTGAAATCGTGTAGCCCGGCTCCAACAAATTCATCATTTATTTATCTGGAGGGAAACAATACTAAAAACATAGTGCTGCACAACAATAATTTACTAAAATCAAAAAGCATTGTTAAGTTTGGCGGTAATTTTAATCCCAACGAACTTACCGAAGTGCAAAACATACTAGGTAAGTGATGATGTAATGATGGTATAATGATTAATAAAGGTAGATAATTGCATATTTCTTTTGATTAATATTTCGGCCTATACATAGGTTAATTGATATTGAACCCCGATGGGGTTCCGTTGTATTTTATTACTAAACCACGGGTGGAACCCGTGGTTATTTATGGATTACAAATAACATCTAAAAAAATTAAATCGTATGACATTTACCAAAAATATCCGACATAAATCTATCTTGTTACTAGCAACAACGGCTATTGTATTTAGTTTCTGCAGCTGTTGTCAAGCAAAAGACAACGGTAGGCAGGACGCCATTGGAGCCATCACAAACAACATAAAACTCCCCGATATTGGACCTGAAAAAGCCAACATACTAGATTTTGGCGCAGTTGGAGATGGGCTTAAAGATTGCCGCCCCGGTATCCAAGCCGCCATAGAGGAAGTAAGCGCAGCGGGTGGTGGAAAAATCACCTTCCCCAAAGGCACCTACTTGTGCAAGGGGCCCATACACCTCCAGAGTAAAATAAACCTGTATCTCGAAGAAGGAGCAACGGTACTTTTCAGTCAGGGTGCAAAGGATTACTTGCCACTGCAATTGGTTCGTTGGGAGGGTGTGGAATTATACAATTACTCACCTTATATTTACGCCAACAACAAAACTGACATTGCCATTACGGGAAAAGGCAAGTTTAATGGAAACGCCATAGGTGGTATAGCTGGGTGGCGCGGCAAACAAAAACCATCGCAGAACCTTTCGCGCGAAATGGGATCGGAGTTGGTGCCGGTTGAAGATCGTATATTTGGCGAGGGACATTTCCTGCGCATGTCCTTTATTCAATTGATGAACTGTTCAAACATATTGATACAGGGGCTTAGCATCGAAAATGTTCCTTTTTGGGTTATACATCCCACCTATTGCAACAACATTACCATACAGGATGTGCACGTAAACAGCACACGCATAAACAACGATGGCATAGATTTGGACTCGTGCGAAGATGCCTTGGTTGAAGATTGCACCTTTAATGCGGGCGACGATGCCATTGCCATAAAATCAGGCCGCGACCAGGATGCCTGGCGAGTGAACAAAATCAGTAAAAACATTGTAATCAGAAACTGCGTGGCCTTTAACGTACTACACGGATTGGCCTTTGGCAGTGAAATGTCGGGTGGGATGGAGAACATATATGTGAATAACTTCCATATGAACAAAGTGGAGCAATATGCCATACAGTTTAAAGCCAACAGAGATAGGGGTGGATTTATCCGCAATGTGTTTATTGATGGTGTAACTATTGATTCAACCATGACGGCCATATTTTTCACCAACGATTATCACAGCTACCGAGGTGGCCAAAACCCATCTGAATTTAGTCACATCGAAATTAAAAACCTGGTTTGTAATTATGCCAGCGGAGCCGGCATCGACATTCAAGGGCTAGCTAAAAAACCTATACATCATTTATTGCTCAAAAACATCTTGATTAAAAAAGAGGATAAACCCTCGGTAAAAATAAACACCAACGATTCCACCTTCGATAACATTAACATTAACAACGAGCAGGTAATGTTGGGGAACGCTGAAAAGTAGCCAACATCCAAAACTTAATAAAAAAGCCTTTAAAAACCATTCAGTTCCATGGTAACGGTGGGGATTAACAATAGGAATCCTAGAACAATCAACACCACAATAAGCGGGGCTATCCACTTTACCCATTTTGTGTAGGGGATTTTGGCCACGCCCAGCACACCTATCAACACGGGTGAGGTAGGTGTGATCATATTGGTAAAACCATCGCCAAACTGAAAGGCCATCACTGTTGCCTGCCGCGACAAACCAATTAAATCGCTAAAGGGGGCCATAATGGGCATGGTTAGCGCTGCTTTGGCCGATCCGCTGGGAATAAAAATATTAATCAGCGTTTGGATACCATACATGATGCCCACCGAGGCTATATTCCCGAGGTCGCTCATGGATTGGGCCATGCTGTGCAAAATGGTATGCACAATCTTACCATCCTCCAAAATAACAATAATTCCCCCAGCCAGTCCTACTACCAGCGCTGCCGACATAATATCTTTGGCACCCTCTAAAAACAATCGGGTAACCTTATCTGCATCACGTCCCATGGCTGCTCCTGACAACAAACCCATGGCCAAAAACAAGGCAGCAATCTCGGTAATGTACCAGGCATAACCCATCACGCCTATAATGAGAAACAGAATGGTGAAACCCAGGAGGTTCAATATAAAGAAATGTACTTTTTTAAGCAGGGACAAGAAGCCGGCAATTGCAAAGAATCCTGCCATAACAGGCATCACGGGCCAGGTTAGACCATCTCCCCCACCCATTTTTAAGGTAGAAAGCGGATATTTAAAAGCAAAGAGAACCAACACCAACGTTGTGAGCGCATACACCCACCAAGCGGCACGAGGCGTTGCACGGTCGATACCCTCTATACTGCCAGCCGTGCGCGACCGCCAGTATTCATCTTCCTCATAAACGGGGGATTGTTTAGGGTGCTTTTTCACCTTGCGGGCATACCAGAGGATGTAGGCAAAACCCACCACATTTATCACTAAACAGCACACCAAGCGGTATTCAAAGCCTGAGAACAAGGGCAAACCTGCCAATCCCTGAGCAATGCCGATGGTAAAAGGATTCAGAACAGCACCGGCAAAACCAAGCCCGGCGGCCACAAACACAATACCCACACCCGTAATGCTGTCGTAACCCATGGAGATAGCCAAGGGTACCAACACCACCATAAAGGCAATGGTTTCTTCACTCATGCCAAATACAGCACCAAATACCGAGAACATCAACATGATTAGAATTAGAATTAGATTATTGGCTCCAAGAAACCGTATGGCTTTGTAACGATCCAACTTCTTAACAAAAACCAGAAAAGATAAAATACCCACATCAATGGCTTTGGAATCATTCATAATCCAGAAAGCACCACCAATCATCAGGATAAACACAATAATTCCGGCTCCTTTTTCAAAACCATGGACCATAGCAGCAAATACCTCCCAGGTTTGCGGTTGACTTTCGATGCTTTTAAATACCATTTGCGTTTGCTCCACCCCATCCACACGAATGGTTTCCTGAACATACTCCCCACCCGGGATAAACCAGGTAGCTACGGCTGCCAAAACTATCAGGGAAAATACAATTACATATGTGTGGGGTACTTTTTTAAACATGCTGCGGGGTATTGGGATAAATCTATTAATTGTACGATGACGAACTGTGATAAACTTGTGCCTGACAAAAATAGAATTTAATTGTCCATTATCCTATGTTCTATATGATTTGTAGTGGGTGTCAATATAATTAATCGAGCCCATTTAGAGCCTGTTCCGCCTTGGCGGAGGCTCTTGTTTATCGTTATTTTTACCCCGCATTCCCCAACTGCCTGCCGGTCAGGCATGCGGGGCTATTCAAATTTAATCCGGCAGCAGCCGGATTAAATGTCTTTACCACAAAGTGGTAAAATGTGAATAGCCATGGGTAAAACCCATGGTAAATTTGTATTAGCAATATGAACCCTAAAGTGGGTTCAATATTTATTTTTAAATAGATGGTAACTACTCAGCAGTAACTATTCAGCTTGTGTAAAAAGCCAAAGTTTGTTGCAACCCTTATTGCCGTTGGTTTTAACCAACGGAGAAGATAAATTGCTAATGGCTTTAGCCGCATTTATTAAAACCAAACAGGCTAAATGCGGCTAAAGCCATTAGTTACTGCACATTCATAACCGTTGGCTAAAGCCAACGGCAATGAAAAAAATAACATGCACTAAATTAAATTCTATGAGATTC
>JAGXIO010000183.1 GCA_024635555.1 Saccharicrinis sp. | reverse complement strand
CATATTTTCAACCCATAATATGAGCTCGGTAGAAGAACTTTGCGACAATATTTGCCTCATCAACAAATCAAAAAGCATATTAAAGGGAAATGTAGAAGAAGTAAAGCATGCTTTTAAAAATAACGAGGTGATGATTGAGTTCGTTGGCGACGAACTTCTCTTTAAAGATAAGTTGAACGGTACTTACCAAATAAAATCGCTGGTTAAAACGCATGGTGGCTTTACGGCAAAAATAAAGATGAGTGAAAGCGATGATATTAACCTTTTAATATCGCAACTACTCCCCCACTTTAAAATCCGCTCGTTCCAGGAAATACTTCCAAGTATGGATCAGGTATTCATCAAAGCCGTTGAAAAATCAAACGCCGACCAAATAACCCTTTAAACCCATCGTTATGAATAAGATAGGACTAATTATACAGCGCGAATATTGGACTCGTGTAAAAAAGAAAAGCTTTATTATCATGACTTTTTTAAGTCCGGTAATATTTGCAGCCATGATGGTTGTTCCGGCTTGGCTGGCTTCGCAAGAGGACACCAAAGAAAAAGTGATCGCCGTAGATGACGCCTCGGGAATGTATATTTCAGCATTTCAAAACACCTCGTACATTCGCTACCAAGCCATTGAGGATATCGGCAAAAGTGACAACAAACAACAATTAACAAAAGAGTTTGATGCGCTTTTGGTTATCGACACAGATTTGTTACAAAACGAGCCCAGAGTTCAGTTATATTCCGACGGCCAAGTAACAATTGACATTATCGATAACATCAAAAGCAACCTGAACAGCTATCTACGACAACTAAAATTGGAGAGCTACAATATCGAAGGGCTGGATTCCAAGATAAAAGAAATCAACAATCTTAAAGTAAGCATAAAAACCATTCGCTTTGATGAAGATGGATCCGAAAAACAAAGCAGTGCGGAGTTTGCTATGGTTATTGGAATAATATCGGCCTTTCTTATTTATATTATCATGATAATGTACGGCACTCAAGTGATGCGGGGCGTGATAGAAGAAAAAACCAGCCGCATTGTGGAGGTGATGATCTCGTCGGTTAAACCTTTCCAATTGATGATGGGAAAGATATTGGGTATTGGTATGGTAGCTCTGACCCAGTTTTTCTTATGGATAATACTCACCGTTGGTGTGGTGGCTGCCGTTCAAACCGTTTTTTTTAACACAGGCGAAAAAGTTCAAGTGACCCAAACTATGGACGCTGGCGACCAAACGCAGGTTGATGCGCCCATTAAAGCACAGGATACGAAGGCTCAAAATATGGAGGCCAGTGTCAATAAAGTTATCAACATGTTAAAAGATGCCAATTTACCTTTGATATTGGGCATGTTTGTATTTTACTTTATTGGCGGATATTTGGTTTATTCGGCACTTTTTGCCGCCATAGGCTCGGCCATCGACAACGAAACAGAAACACAGCAGTTTATAATGCCTGTGATGATACCCTTGATTCTCTCCATTTACGTAGCCATGGCCGTAATGCGAAACCCGCATGGCGACATTGCCTTTTGGTTTTCCATGATTCCGCTCACCTCGCCCATTGTAATGATGTCCAGAATACCCTTCGACGTGCCCCTATGGGAACTACTGTTGTCGATGTTTATTTTGGCGGCCTCGTTTATATTTTTCACATGGTTCGCCGCACGGGTATATCGTACTGGTATTTTGATGTACGGTAAAAAAGTAAGTTATAAAGAAATTTGGAAATGGTTTATACAAGCCGGAAATTAATACTCCTATGCAAATCGCCATTATAGATCTGGGCACCAACACCTTTAACCTTTTGGTGGTAAGAGTGAACCAGGATAACAGTTATACCATTCTTTTTGAAAACAAACACCCCACAAAACTGGGAAAAGGCGGTATAAATAAAAAAAACATAACGCCCGAAGCTTTCGAAAGAGGCTTTGTGGCCTTGCAAACACATCTGAATGCTATAAAAAAATATGATGTAACGCATATCCATTGCTTTGCCACCTCAGCCATTCGCTCATCGGATAACGGACTGCAATTTGTGGCTGAGGTAAAAGAAAAGTTCGGCTTGGATATAAAAGTGATTCCCGGATCCGAAGAAGCTGAATTAATTTACGACGGCGTTAAACAGGTGTTTCCCATAGGTCGAGAGAATGTGCTGATAATGGATATAGGCGGCGGAAGTACCGAATTTATTATCGCTAATTCCAAGGGAGTGGTATGGAAGCAAAGCTTTGAACTCGGGATAGTGCGGATGTTTGACCACGTAAATCCATCTGCCCCCATGCAAAAGACCGAAGTGGAGCAGGTGAACAAGCTTATAACAGACAACCTTAAGCCCTTGTTTCAGCAACTTCAAGAAACGCCCATAAGCACCTTGGTGGGTTCCTCGGGTTCCTTCGATATTATTGCCGACATGGTGGCTGCAGTTGAGCATCCCCATCTGGATATGAGCAAACTAACCAGCTATAAAATTAATAAGAATGATTTTGAAATACTTAATGAAACATTTATCAATTCCACCATTGAACAACGCCTAAAACTGAAAGGGATGGATGAGCACCGGGTTGATGTTATTGTTTTGGCCTCTATTTTTATTAAGTTTATGGTGGATTATTTAAAGCTAGATCACTTTTATCAATGCAATTATGCATTAAAGGAAGGGGCTATTTATCAGATTTTAAACAACAAATTATAAGCATTAGATTAAAAATAAAACATGGCGAAAATATTGGTTATCGACGATCAAAAAAGCATACGCAATACTTTAAAAGAGATCCTTGAATACGAAAAACATGAGGTAGATCTAGCCGAAGATGGCGAGATGGGCTTGAAACTTTTTGAGAAGGATAAATTCGATTTGGTATTATGCGATATCAAGATGCCTAATATGGACGGCATAGAAGTTTTGGAAGGCATTATGGCAACAAACCACGACACCCCGGTGGTGATGATTTCGGGCCATGGCAACATCGATACCGCCGTAGAAGCCATTAAAAAAGGAGCTTACGATTTTATCGAGAAGCCCTTGGACTTGAACCGTCTGCTGGTAACTATCCGCAACGCATGTGAACGTAAGGATTTGGTGACAGAAACCAAGGTGCTGAAACGCAAGGTAAGCAAGACCTACGAAATGATTGGCGAATCGCCAGCCTTAAACTTGGTTAAGAGCATGATTGACAAGGTGGCTCCCACCGATGCACGCGTACTTATTACCGGGGACAACGGAACCGGCAAGGAGCTAGTGGCTCGCTGGCTGCACGAAAAAAGTAACCGTGCAGGTCAGCCTTTTATCGAGGTAAACTGTGCAGCTATCCCATCCGAACTTATCGAGAGTGAACTATTTGGCCACGAAAAGGGAGCCTTTACCTCTGCCCACAAACAGCGTAAAGGTAAATTTGAACAAGCCGATGGAGGAACTATCTTTTTGGACGAGATAGGCGATATGAGCCTTAATGCGCAAGCCAAGGTTTTACGGGCACTTCAAGAAAACATCATTAGCCGTGTGGGTAGCGACAAGGACATTAAAGTGAACGTACGCATTTTGGCCGCCACCAATAAAACACTGAAAGAAGAAATACAAAAAAGCACCTTTCGCGAAGATTTGTACCATCGCCTGAGCGTTATACTGATTCACGTTCCTGCATTGAAGGATCGCATGGAAGACATCCCGCTGTTGGCCGCACATTTTAACAAGGTTATTTGTGGCGAGCATGGCATAGCCGAAAAACAAATAGACGATTCAGCCATACAGCAATTGCAAAAGCTACCATGGACTGGCAATATCCGTGAATTCCGCAACGTGATAGAGCGCTTAATTATCCTCAGTCCCGATACCATAACCGCCGAAGAGGTAAAACTGTATGCGGTGCATCAGGGGTGAAAACACTTATTGAAAGTATATTCAACTGGATCATTTTTCCAACTGTACAAATGGTGCTACTGCCCGCTCATAAATACCCAGCACATAGGCAATGGCCATGCCGTAGTTGGTAACGGGTATGCCGGCATCAATGGCTGGCTTTAATCTGTTTATTAATTGCTTGCGCGATATCATACATCCTCCGCATTGAATAACCAAGGCGTAACTACTTATGGGATGTGGCAAGTTATCGAAACCTGATACCACATCGAACTTGTGCTGCTTTCCGGTAAAGTTGGCTATCCAACTAGGTATTTTGTTTCTGCCAATATCGTCGCACGACACATGATGCGTACAGGATTCGAGCAGTAATATCCTATCACCTTCCTTTAATTTTGACAACTGCTGTGTTCCTTTCAGATAACTGGCAAAATCGCCTTTATAATGCGCCAGCATAATGCTAAAGCTGGTCAAGGGGATATCTTTAGGTACGGATGCATCGGCTTTTAAAAACACCTGACTATCGGTAATGGCCAATGCAGGTTTAATGCGGGTATTTCTCAAAAAAGCATCCACTTCAGTCTCCTTCAGTACAATACAAACGGCATTGTTATCTATCACGTCACGTATGGCCTGTACCTGCGGCAGTATCAAACGTCCGGCTGGGGCTTCACTATCCATTGGCGTAATCAATAAAACCATGTCGCTCGGGTTTATCAGGTCGCCAAGCAAACTGGGATTAGTGTAGGATGATTCCGGAATACACTTGGTAATGGACTGTGTTAAATGGCTTACATCCATATTTTCATTAAACACCAAAAAATCGGAACTGCCCAATGCAATAACTTTTTCTTTAATGCTCGCCTTAGGTTCCGACAAATCACTTTTACTGTAAACGGTTATAAAAGGCACATCGTACAGCTTAAACTTTTCAATTATTTGGAGTTCATGTTGGCCGAGGATATTTTCACTAATTAACAATATGGCTAAATCAATGCGCTCAATGGTCTTATCCGTTTTGTCCATTCGTTTTTGCCCTAGTTCGCCTTCATCGTCAAAGCCAGCCGTATCCACTAGTACTACTGGGCCAAAGCCTAAAATTTCGAGCGACTTTTTAACCGGATCCGTTGTGGTGCCGGGCATTTCTGAAACAATAGCAATTTCTTGTCCTGCTAATTTATTTATCAAGGTACTCTTACCGTAATTTCGCCTGCCAAAAATACCTATATGAGCTTGTTTGTCTTTTGCCATTTTTTTTTGCAAGATATATAATTTTGTAGTCATTTTTTTGGGGGTATACCTAAAACTAACCAACCATAACTTAGAAATATTGCCCAATTTTATCTTTTTTGGCCTGACAATCATAACAAATTGGACAATAACAATAAAATCACGTAATTGCAAGTAATAAAATATTACAACACATTGTAATGTATGATTAAACTAGAAGAACTACAATTAGCTATTAATGAACTGGAAACTATTGTAATGGTAACCGACATAAACGGTACGATTCAATATGTGAATAACTCATTTGAAGAAAAGTATGGATATACACGCGATCAGATTATAGGACAAAGCGGTCGTCTTTTAAAAACCGACTACCACCCCAAACATTTTTATAGGGAGATGTGGCAAACGATACTGAATGGTGAAATGTGGGAAGGGGTGTTTTTAAATAAAGCCAAATCGGGTCGTTTAGTATGGGAAGAAGCAAAAATATCGCCCATAAAAAAAGATGGTAAAGTTGAGGGTTTTATCGCTATAAAAGAAGATGTTACCTATAAAAAGGAACTTGAAGAGCAGTTTCGAAAAGAAAAATATTTATTGGATGAGCTCTTCGATAATGCGCCAGTAGGTGTAATTTTATTTGAACCCAAATTTGTTGATAATCTTATTACCGATCTTAACGTAGTAAAGGCGAATGCTGTGGCGGCCGAAGTATTTAATCGCACCGAACTTTTGGACTTATCGCTAAAGCAGTTTCTACCCGATTTTCCAGATTTAGCAATTAGAGGTAAGGATATGCTTGCTGAAAAACAAGGCTTAGAACTGTATTTCGACAGCATAAAAAAACATTTGAATATACGCACTTTTCCGTTGGAGAACGAACAGGTTTGCATGTATGTTCATGATGTTACGCCTTATAAAAACAGTATTGCTGCACTGGAGAAAAGCGAACATCGCTACTCAAGCCTCGTAGAAGATTCGCCTGCACTTATTAGGCGTTTCAACAGGCAAGGCATTATTAGCTATGTAAATAAATATTATGCCGATTATTTTAACAAAACACCCAATCAATTTATAGGTGCCAATCTTTTCAATCTCCTCGGCAACGATCAAAAGGAAACATTTAATCAAAACCTGAAAAGCCTAACGGTTAGCAACCCCATAGTAGAGTACCAACAAAACATTTTACTCCCTGAAGGTAGTATTCGATGGCAAAAATGGATAGATCGCGCGCTGATAGATACAGAGGGCAACATACAAGAGTTTCAATCGGTAGGAATGGATTTTACACACCTAATGCAAGCCGAAGAAACATTAGCTGAGCAGAAAAGTAGGCTCGATGCTATTTTTGACAATGCAATAATGGGTGTTGGGGTAATGGATGATCGGGGTAAATTTACAATGGCCAATGCAAGGTTTAAAGAGATGTTCGATTTTGAAGATGATGTCATGCTTACCGATCACAATTATTTTGATTTCATTTTTGAAGAGGATCAGGAAGTGGCGCAAGAAAACTTTAAAAAGCTGTTTAGGGGTGACTCTAAAAATTTCAATTTACAACGAAAATTCATAACTCAAACAGGAAAAGAATTTTGGGGCGACATATTTGCAACCCCAATCTCCAGAGTTAACGGAGAATATACCGAGGTAGTTGGTTTGATTATAGATATTACCGAAAAATATAAAATGCAAGTAGAGTTAAAGGACAGCGAACAAAAGCTTAAAAAACTCAACAATACTAAAGACAAGCTTTTTAGTGTTATCGCCCACGACATCCGAAATCCATTTAACGCCATACTTGGCTTTTCGACTATATTAAACAAAAAAATAAACGAGTTAAGCAGTGAAGAAATCAAAGAGTTCACTAAACATATACAGGAAGCGAGTGAACAAACCTATAAATTATTGGAAGATTTACTCACTTGGGCCAATTCGCAATTGGGGCAACTCAAACCCTGGAAGATGACCTTTGATCCCAAGGGTGCTGTTAACGAATGTATTGATTCGTTGCTAGCCACAGCGCAGGGTAAAAACATACAACTAATAAATAAAATTACAAGCCCTGCACTGGTTGCTGCAGATATAGAGATGTTTAAATTTGTGATTAGGAATTTGATGCACAACGGCATTAAGTTCTCACACCCTGATAGCATTGTTGAGTGCGGAATTATCCCGTCCAGAAGCACTGATACGGTGACTTTTTATGTGAAAGATTATGGTATAGGCATACATCCTGATAAATTAAAAGCATTGTTTGACTTGGATGAGTTTTTATCTACCGCCGGCACCTCACAAGAAAAGGGCACTGGCCTAGGACTCTCATTGTCAAAGGAAATGGTTGAACTGAACGGAGGAACCATTGAGGTAAGTAGCCTCGTGGACATGGGTTCGGAATTTAGGATTACCCTGCCGACATAGGAAGACTCTCTCTGACAAGTCAACTTGCTTTCTAATTCAAATGAATCCCAGTCAAAGAAGGGAGCAACCTCTATTGGTATAGTTAAATCGGTATCCCATTCACTATGCTTCAGAATGGGAATACAACTATTTCCAAACGCCCTCTACTTTAAGTCGGCATTGTTTGCACTTCTCGGTTTTCATTCCTTGTATAATCGTTTGATAAGCCATACGTTCAACCAGCAGGGCACCACATTGGCTGCACAAGGTTCTCGCATAATCGGCATCTGCCACATTTCCCAGATAAACATATTTCATCCCCATACTCTTAGCAATTTGATAAGCCTGCTTTAAACTCAATAATGACGTTGGTTCCACCTCATTGAGTTTGTAGGTGGGATAAAATTTACTAAAATGTAGAGGTACATGCGCAAATCCATTATCTACCAACCATCTGCACATTTTTTCAATCATACCCAAATCGCCACTATAACCAGGGACTATTAAATTGGTGATTTCTAACCATATATTCTCCTCTAACAATATTTGAAGCGCATCCAACACGTGGTTCAATCTTGCACCCGACATTCGTTGATAAACATCATCATCGAAACATTTTAAGTCGATGTTGGCTGCATCTATAAACTGGCAAAGTTGGCGCAAGGGTTTTTTATGGATATAGCCTGCGGATACCAGAATATTTTTTAATCCGTGGGCTTTTGCTATTTGGGCAGTATCTATCATATACTCGTAATACACCACCGGGTCGGTATAAGTATATGAAATGGATTGGCAATTTTGTGAAATGGCAGACTTAACTATTTGCTCTGGCGAAACATATTTGTGTTCATCCCTTATAAACTCCACCTGCGAAATAGTGTAATTCTGGCAGTTGGCACATCGAAGGTTGCATCCCACAGTAGAAATAGAGTAGGTGCTGCTGCCCGGCAAAAAATGATACAAAGGTTTCTTTTCAACCGGATCAACATGAATGGCGCAGGGATAGCCATAGGTTAGCGCAACAAGCTCGTTATTTTTATTGGCACGGGTGCGGCAAATCCCAACTTCGTCATCTTTTAAAAAACAATTGTGAGGACACAAAGTACAGCTAATGCCAAAGTCTTTAGATACCCAATGCTGTGCTATCTTATAGGTATGTAAATTGTCTTTGTTGGTTAATGAATTCATATTTGTTTTCTATTTGCCTTTACTCAAAAGTTTAATTTGAAAAAACAATCGCTTCAAAAACAGACAGTTCTGCTTTGCGCCATCCCTCCCATCCAATATGGGCTTTATCGCGTGCCAAATGGCCTAAAAACTCTTCCAAATTCCAACCTGTTTTAATGGCTACCTGAGGAAGGAAAGTTCCCTTATTACCATCCTTCTCTAAGTGAACACCATGTTTGCCCAGTTCAATATCTTCGATGCTATAAATTTTTCGCATAGGTGTCAATAACGAAATTTCAATACTCAAATCTTTCAATTCCTTTGCCGACAACGGAGGGAATCTATCATCGTTGAATGCAGAAGTCACCGCCAGAGATGCAATCAACTCCGGCAACTCCTTTTCAGAAGAAAACTGACCTATACACCCCCGCAATTTGCCATCCACATAAATGGATACAAAAGCACCGTTGAATTGCTTCAGATCATCGAGATTGCTAATCTTAGTTAGTTCATCGTTTAGCCCTAAATAGGTTTGGATAGCATTGTGCGCAATCTTCAATAGCGTATTCTTATTGTACTCGTTAATAAGATCCGATTTATATTCATCGTTATGAACCAGGATAGATTGATAACCAACCACTCTGTCCTTACGCATATTTAAAGACTCGGAGGAGTTCATATATTTTATCTTTCTGTATATATATTTACCGTTACCCTCTGTAAGATAAATCAATGTAAGCACCGAACTCCAGCCACAAATACTCGTGTATAAATTTGACACATTACTGCTATTATTCTCCTCTAACTGCTTAATAAACCTTTGTGCATTGTTTTGACATATCGCATTCACCGTTTTCTCGTCAATCACCCTAGCATCCTCATCCTTTGGATAATGTGAAAAATCCGTACTGAAAACAAATAGGTTTTTACTGTTGAAATATGGCCGCAAAGCTTCGGCGATGTGCCTGCAGCTATCGTAATCTTTTACACCAATAATAATAGGCACAATCTGATTTATTTGTTTAATCCGATATTGTAGAAATGGTAATTGAACTTCTATGGTATGTTCTTCGGCATGTGCTTCCCGGTTAAAAACAAAATCTTTATTGTTGCGGATAAGAGCATTGCTGAGCTCTAAATTTACAGGTACAACACCCAATGGTGTTTTGTAATGCCCCTTATTATAAACCGAAGAACCATTAAATGATACATGATGACTTGAACCTATAACAAATATATTTTCATACTCCGCATCGGGATTGATATACGCATAGGCACTCGCTGCAACAATCCCAGAATAGGAATATCCGGCATGTGGAACAATCAAGGCAGAAATATTATTCGTAATTTCACCTTCTACCTTGGTAAAAGTATTTTTTAGTTGTTCAATCAATTCAGCAGGATCTGAACTATAAAACGTACCTGCCACCGCAGGTTCTCTTTCAACGCTAAGCATGATGTAAGATTTTTATTAAAGCTAACTATTATTTTTTTTATTTGGCCCTTTTTCCTCACAACTTATTCACAATAAAACAGTTGTTGACACCCGAGCTCTCTACAAATTAAAAATTCTTCCAAAAAGAATAAAATATATTTGGAGTTTATGAAAAAACCCGTACTTTTGCAACCGCAATAACAAAATAACGTTATCGCAAAACGATGATTTAGTAGCTCAGTTGGTAGAGCATCCCGTTAGCGAACGGGAGGGTACTGGGATCAAAACCTAGACAAATTACATTTTTTTTGAGTATAAATTGATTTAGTAGCTCAGTTGGTAGAGCACATCCCTTTTAAGGATGGGGTCCTGGGTTCGAACCCCAGCTGAATCACCATTATTTTTTTTGCAAATATTATTTATTGATTTAGTAGCTCAGTTGTTAGAGCATCCCGTTAGCGAACGGGAGGGTACTGGGGTCAAACCCCAGCTGAATCACTTTTTAATGAGAGTAGTTTAATCTCATTCATTTATTGACAATTTTATTTATTGATTTAGTAGCTCAGTTGGTAGAGCACATCCCTTTTAAGGATGGGGTCCTGGGTTCGAACCCCAGCTGAATCACTTTTAAGGGAGACCATTATAATGGTTCTCCCTTTTTTTGTATCTTTTAGGTATGAAAAATTACTTATGGAATTCTGCACATATATATTATAGGATCACGTACAATATTTGGGTCTGAGGGAAAAATTGGTTTATTTTGCTGTTAAATATAGACAGTCAAAATAAATATATCAAAATTGAAAACAGAACTATCCCAGGATCTACTCGCTCT
>JAGXIO010000182.1 GCA_024635555.1 Saccharicrinis sp. | reverse complement strand
TACTTCTCCAGATAAAATAATGAGACTTTTCTATTATGTAAAGGGGTTCGACAATAAACCAATAATTGAACTAGAAAAACCTGTCATTCCCACTTTCGAACGAACTGGTTTTTATGTTACAGAATGGGGGGTTCTTTAATATGAGAGTACTAGGTAAACGATCTGACAATAAGATGCTCTGAAAAGAGAGAGGTGAATTTTTTTGCACTTTTATCATAATGTTTAAAAAAGATTGACGAACGAAACAACAATAAATAGCTAGAGTAGAAATAACGAACCTTTGGGGGCAATCTTAATAACCACAAATACCTTTAATAAATAAACTATGATATATAAAATCAATAAAGTATTATTTATCTGTGGACTTCTATTGAATACATTAGCATGCTCTACATATCAATCTATTGAGACAGATTCTCAAAGTAAAATAGATTTATCTGGAAATCTGATAGTTTTAGATACATTTAATTTGAGTTGTGAGTTAATGTCTATTCATATCAATTCTGATACAGAACTAGTTTTCCCAAATGGAAACGTTAGACCAAGACTGAGTATTAGCAATGGAGAATATAGTGGTTTTGGTGTTTGCAATCGTTTCGAAGGTATGTATGTTAAAAAAGAAAATGCAATAAAGTTTAAAAGTGGCATGTCCACAATGGTTGGTTGCATGAGACGTTATTCTGATATTGAATTTTTGACTGGCAATGAGATTGAATCTTTAATCAGTAGAATTCTGGGACAAGTAAATAACTATTCTGTTGACAAAGACAAACTAATATTAAAACAAGATTCGCATATTTTAATGATTTATAAAATTATCTGAATGGTATTTGGAATAATATATAATTGTAGCTGAATGAAAAAAAGCCAGCCCCCAACAATGTAGAAAAACAACAATAGCCGAAACAGCAGTAAATTAAAGGGTTGTAACCCGCTATGGTCTTTTTATAGCTTGAAAAGTTTGTAGTCTGCAGTCGACTACTATTCTTATACCAAACGTTAAGGCTTTATTAAGGAGTACCAAAGATAACGTTCATAATATCCTTAAAAATGGACATGTCTATATATATTGTTCATTTTATATTGCTGAAAGTTTTAAACGTTCAAAAGTCAATTATAATTGGACAGATATAATGATAATATCAAAAATTGGACATACTTTTGCGATACGTTCATAAAACGTAAAATAATGAACAAATGAAGGAATGAAAAATTTTGATAGACAAAAACCATATAATGAATTACCATTATTACCACCTAATGAGGATATTGAAAATAATCCAGTAATTCTAAGACGATTGGTGTTGGCATCGAGAGCTTTAGCGACTGTAAATGGTAATTTAAACAGACTGCCTAATCCATTAATGTTGATAAATACATTGGCTCTACAAGAAGCAAAAACATCAACCGAAATTGAGAATATTTTCACAACAGAGGACGAATTATATAAAGCAATATCAAACACATATAAAGAAGCAAATATAAATCCGGCAACGAAAGAAGTGTTAAAATATCGGGAAGCACTTTGGGCAGGTTTTAAAGAATTGCAGGAAAGTCAAAAAATAGAAACCAAACTAATTAAACAGATTTTTAACCAAATTAAAGAAACTACTTCTAGTTACAGACCTCCACAGGCTCAGGTGGTAATAAAACGGGGAGAAAGCGAATTTTGTTCAGGAGAAATTATTTACACACCTCCAAGAGGAGAAGAATTGAAAGAAACTTTAATGGATAATTTGGTGGATTTTCTGAACGATGATGAAAAATACCCAATAGACCCATTATTAAAAATGTGTGTCGCACATTATCAATTTGAGGCAATTCATCCCTTTCAAGATGGAAATGGTAGAACTGGTCGAATTTTGAATCTTTTATATTTATTTAGTAAAGGATTATTGTGTCAACCAGTGCTATATATGTCAAAGTTCATAATTTTAAATAAAGAGGACTATTATTTTAAATTAGGAGCAGTAACACAGCGAAACTCGTGGGAGTCTTGGATTGAGTTCATGCTAGAAGCAACAGAAAAGACCTCTATATTAACAAATAACAGGATTAATGAGATATTATCACAAATGGAATCAACCCTTAACTATGCGAAAGGAAAAATAAAATGGTATAGTAAAGAGGTAAACGAAGCGATATTTAGTCAACCCTACATTAAACCTAGTCTAATAGGTGGAGTCATTGGAAAAACCTCAAGGACAACATTGACAAAATATATGAATGAATTGGTAGACTATAAAATTCTTATGCCTAGAAAAGATGGGGTTGAAGTTTTCTATATTAATGAAGATTTAATTAGAATATTAGAGGGACAATAACAACAAAGCCTAACAAATAAGGCCTTAGCCGTAATATGTGCTTAAGGTTGAACTAAAGCCCATTACTGAACTACTGCTTATATAATGTGGAATTGATTTTTAGAGTTTATTCCTAAATCAAAATGATTGACTATCCAATCGCTTTGATTTAGGAATTTTTTTTGCCTGGCAGCAAAACATACCAGAACAATGGCAACAAGCCCAAAAAAAACAACCGATGCAGTATACCATAAGGCTGTTTTGACCCAAATGCCTTGCTTGAAGTTTCCATAGTTAAAGCCGCCTTCGTCCAACATAATTTTATCCTTAATACCCCGCATTTCATCCTCACAATAATTTTGAATATTAAATCAATACTCAACTTTTTCAGTATCTTGGTCGAACAAAGGATAAAATCCTTATACGTTGGATCCCATTTACGAGGCGCTTAAAATAAATATATAATCATGACCACTTTAACCAAAAGACAAGCTACAAAAGCAGATCATTTTCTAAGACAACTTTGTGATCCAAATATTAAAATAGGACCAGAAAAGGTTTATTCATTATTTAATGGTATTGACGAAACCCACGAAATTTGTGAACATATCGAATCAAGGGGGTTTATTAAAATTACAGTCGGTCATGCAGAAAAAAGGATATGTGGTCTAACTCTTTTGCCTAACGCTTGTTTATTCATTAGGAATGGAGGATTTACCAAAGAATTCAAATCAAACCATTCTGAAACTATATGGAAAAGAGCCCCAATTTTCATTAGTTGTGTTTCTTTGTTTTTTGTTGGAGTTTCCCTTTATCGGAATTACGGTTCAGATCAAAAGATTTCAACTCTTGAGACTGAGATTTCAAAACACGATTCCTTGATTCAAAAGCATCAGATTTTGATTTTACAGGCACAAAAAGAGCTTCAAGACTTGACAGATTCATTAATACTGTTTGAATAACAATACATACAGTTACAAAATGTAGGGTTAAGTCACCGGGATCCCAATATAACTTAAATGTCTTATGTTTCATGACTATGATATTAAATGATTAATTTATCTTTAAATAGAAACATGATAGAAAAAACGGGGCACAACAAAAGCTGATAAGGCAAAGATGGTACCTCGCCACGGCTTCATAGCAGAGCCGTTCCCAATAGAATTATCTCCTAACTAAATAAAATAAAACTATGTTCAGACTTAAACTTTCAGCACTGTTTCTGGGATTGATTTTCCCATACATTCTCGTTGGACAATTTTCAGGCTTTGACTTATCGAAATATAGACTGCCTGATATTAAAACAAATAGATTGGATCTTAATTTCGATTTAAATGAAAACGGCAGCAAGGATTTTTCACAGATTTCCAATCTTGACACCACTGAGACAAAGCAAAACAATCTCAGTGGTTCTCTAAATTTTTCTTATTACAATTTCCGTAACTCAGAGAACTATCAGGGAGATCATATGATTAGTGCATATTTCAGCCCTCGGTTTTATAAGAGTAGCATAAACGATTTGATAACGAGAAGTGATATGATAAATGCTAAATTCTTTATACAGAGCAACAATATTTTCTTTAGTCAAAATATGAGCTTTATTGAAGTCGATTCTTATTTATCATATTATTCATCAAATGACAGATATCATCGAGACGTAAGCTCTAGCTCTACCAGAGCTGATAATGATGCCCAATATACAACTAGCCTTTCCATTCCGATATCAATTGGGAAAGGAAGGATTGAACCAGTAGAAGATGCAAGGCTCGCTATTTATATCCTTGAAGAATTAAGTAGGAATGGTAAAATTTCTAACATACCAAATGACAGTGTTATTATTGAAATGGCTAAGGAAATATCAAGAATTAAAAGAAAAAGATTCTTCGATTCCAGAATAAGGAAGATTGAGGAGCTTCAGGTTATTGATTCATTCCTTGTAGCAAACAATATCATTTCTTCCAATGACATCAATTATTTTTCAGTCTTGAATGATCAATGGGATTATGCTAATGGTCCTCCAAGAGAATCAGGGTTCGCGATCAGTGCTGGATTTGATAATAATGTTTCATTTAATAAGTTTTACCAAGAAATAATTTTTGATAACACTGATCCCATTCGGAGTAACAGCATCAAAAATGTTTACGAATTAGGTGGATTTCTTAAAGTGAGGTATGCAAAACCAATCAATCTTTATTGGCAGACATCAGGTTATATTTTAACCTCCTATAATGTAGAATTTACCAGAGATCCAGACCATAAAGACAGTGAAATTGATAACTTCCGCACTAATATTTTCAGGACAGACCTCAATTATTCACTCCAATTTCTTCCTAATTCTAGAACCTCAATGGAATTATATATAGGAGGATCATTTTTAAACTCACAAGGAGAACGCACTTTAACAAACATTGATCCAGTAGATTATCATTATGAAAATAACCAACTAACTATATCTCCAGGAATTGAACTTTACTACTATATTTCTCGTCAATTAAGGATTCAACTAAATTCATCACTCCATCTATATAGTTCTAAATCCCTAGAAAAATTTGAAACACCAATTTTGGATGATGAACATATTTTGAATAGAAATCGGCATAACATTTCAGTAAACTTGATTTACAGTTTCTTTTAACATTCAAGGGTGATTGAAATAAAACACTAAGGCTAATAAATAGGACGATCGGTCTGCAATGCCCGTCCCGAATTTTGGGAACCCAGCGATTAGTCTCGGTTGAACATCCCGGCCATTATTTAACCTATGTACTTATCGACGGTTTTCGGTATTTCTGAATTATTCATAAGGGTTTCAGAGGTTTTTAAGCGATATCACCCGCATTAATTTTAGGTGGTAATTTAATAGGTATTATACTCGTTATCCCTTACGAAATCATAGTGTGCAAAGAAGCAGTGATTGGCATTATTGTAATTATTTTCACTGCATGCTATAATTGAGATGATGGAAGTTACTAACGAGTAACTGACCCATCGGAGTCGTCTTGCAGAGCCTGTCCCGGTTTATCGGGAAGGGGGCATCAAACCACCTAAAGGTGTTGTGGTAAAGAGCCCCCGTAAAAAACGGGGCAGGCTATGGTGCTGAGCGTTTAGGAAATGGCGTACCGCGAGTACGTTCAGGTATGGATATAGGAGTTGAATGAAAATGAACCATTGACGAGGAGTCGAGAAGTAAGTACTTTCAGTCAAAAGCCACGGAGTATGGTACGGGGTTATAAGTATAGCGGAAGCCTGTTTACTGGCTATGCGGCTGGCGTCTTTCAGGAGGCATAGCCTGCCCCGCTTTGCGGGGAACTATATCTGGGCTTAATTATGGAACTTGGGAACCAGCATGATAATGATACGAGAACCGTGGATAAAACGAAGTTCGACATAAGTGAAATGTGCAATAGGATCGCCCTAGAGGCAGAATAACGAAGTATCATGTTGGGGCAGACTAACCTGTAGTAGTGATGAAGTCCTTATAATGAGGATGGAGCGAAGGGGTTAGCTAATATATCCGAAGTATTTGCCAACCAGAAATGGGATGAGCTTTCAATTTTGGGTTATATTAGAAGAGCCGTATGACGGGAGACTATCAAGCACGGTTCTGTGAGAGGCTTAGGGTGAAACTCCCTTTGCCTACTCGACGCACAACACGTTGGTGTGCCACGAAGTTGTGGTAATCCAGTAGGTGAAAATCCTACCTAAATAATTTGCTGTTCATTTAGAAGAGCTGCCGACAGTAATATCCGCGAGGACTATCGCTGAAGCTCGGTATGCTGAAATGACCAAGCCGTAATGCGCAAGCGTGAACCCGTGGTAGCTTCGAGAAGTGTATCAGTAGATGGGGAGAGTTTTGATCCCGAATCCTCGGGAAACCCTGTAATGTTGTATGGATAAACAGCAGTGTGAAATACAACGATCTACCGGAGTCATAGGGATGGCGTGGTTATAGATGGATTATCACGGAACCCCGCATGAAAAGGCGGGGCAGGCTGTGGGAGGTCTCTTGTTTTAAAGGTTGGCAATCTTAAACAGGCTGATATAAGCATAGCGAAGTTCAGCATGGGAGCAAGAGAAGTCGGAGGAGCCCATAGTAATGTTTGAATCAAAAGACAACAAAACTTTTGATTAAGGAAGGGGCTCTACTTTAGAGGTGCGAATATAGAATTGATACTATCAGTACTGGCTTTGTCCTATTTGGCTGAAATAAAATAGTAGTTGATTCTAAATGTCGCTATATATTTGTTCAAACATGAAGAGAAAGCACTTTTGGTTCATTAAGCCTATGAACTATACATATGCTGGGTAGATTCATGTGAAAAGCAAAGAAAGAACTCTATCGGTAAGCCGTATGAGGGAAAACTTCATGTGCGGTTTGATGAAGGGGGCGTTGATAGTTTGCTTATTATTGTTACTTTTAAAATTAACAAAATTGAGTTAGCTATCAGGCCCTACTCTACTGTGCAAGCAAAAAAAAACGATGAGCACCGAGTATAATTATGGATAAAAAGAGACCTGTTTTAGATAAAAATATTAGCATTAAAGACTTTAAGGATTTTTATTGGTTAAAGGTGGATTTAACAAAGTTTTGTAGTGTGAATGGAATCAATACAGGTGGAGGGAAAATAGAAATGGCAAATAGAATTATCGAATTTCTTAAAACAGGAAAGATTCCAGAGACCAAAACGATAAAAAGCCCGAAATTACCTAAAGCAACTGTGCCAATAACTAGAGAAACTGTGATTGGTATTGAATACAGAAGTTATAAGGAGAAGAAAGATTTTTTCATATCCGAAATTGGGAGTAAATTTCATTTCACAGCTCATCTATTGGATTACTTCAAAGAGAATGCTGGAATAAAAACGTATTCCGATGTAGTAAATGAATGGTTTAAAGAAAGAGAATTGAATAAGGACCCAAATTTCGTAAAAGAAATCCCTCCTCAATTTGAATACAATACTTATATCAGGGATTTTTTAAAAGACAATCCAAATAAAACAAAAGAAGAAGCCATTGAGTTTTGGAAAATTAAGAAATCAAAGCCAGGTGATAACAAGTATTCTAAAACCGAATTAATATGAATAACATTCTAATAGCATTGATAATTGGATTAATAGCAGGGTTGATAGATATAATTCCAATGATAATTAAAAAACTTGAAAAACGGGATACGATTTCAGCATTCGTGCATTATTTTGCACTTGGCTTGATTATTCCATTTGTGAGTTGGGAAATAACGCCATGGATTAAAGGAAGTATTATTGCTTTATTGACAGCAATGCCGATAATGATAATTGTTTATCCAAAAGATAAAAAAGCGATTTTACCAATGATTATTTTTTCATTGATACTGGGTGCTGGTATTGGATTAACTGGAGCAAAATTTATTGGATAAATGAGTGATTTGATTCAAGATATAGTAAATGGTCGGATTCTTAAAAAAAATGGAAGTTGGATGTATTGTGATAAGTGTAATAAAACAGTAGGATATTTAGTTTACTCAACTTATCAGTACTTTAAATTAGACTTTGAATGTAAATGTGGAAATAGAGGATTTGTTAGATTAGAATACAAAACAGACAAAGAAATTAAGAATTTAAATACCGAACTATTGCTAATGAAAAACAGATTATGTTGTCCTATTGATAAAGTCTCCTTATTTTCAATAGTTAAAAAAAACATTAATAATTATTCATATTTTGTGACATGCAATAAGTGTCTCAATAAATTTGAAAAGGAAATGCAAATAATGCCAGCACACAACAATGTGCAAAGATAATAGCTTAAATAGCTGTTAATTAAATAATTGCAACTATTACGAGCTTTGGTTAAGTTTAAAAGGTTTGCAGTGCGCAGTCGGTAGCTATTCTTATACTAAACGTGTACGCTAAGAGAGGAAGGCCATATGTAGGGTAACTTCTTCGTAAGCCAAAAGCATTGGGATGTAGTTAGGCTAGCTACAGAAATTTGCTAATGATTTATTCATTTTAGTCTAATTTTTATGGTATTTATGAAGGTAAACCTTTCCAGATGGTGCAATGCCTGTACCGCCATCAAGAAACACCTAGCGGGTAATGTAATCTTGTCAACATTATCATGCGCATAGAAAATGGCAAGATGTAACAGGTATCTGCGACAAGGGATAACCGGAGTCAAAGAGACGGCGAACACCTGCCAGCCGACAGGCTGGGAAGTCAGAGCAACCTTATAGTACCGCTGTA
The DNA here is from genome assembly GCA_024635555.1 of Saccharicrinis sp. Taxonomy (GTDB): domain Bacteria; phylum Bacteroidota; class Bacteroidia; order Bacteroidales; family Marinilabiliaceae; genus Saccharicrinis. The sequence continues at coordinate 4,074 of JAGXIO010000182.1, read as the reverse complement.
GTTGGGAAAGTGCCATCTGAACGACCCAATGTAGGGAAGGGGGGTTGCCAGTTAATATGGTTCAACTGGAGGAAACAATGGATTTACTCAGGGAAATCGCAAACAGGCAAACAAAATTTAGTTGTATAAAGGTCACAGAAATTAAAACATATTAGCTGAGGAGCCGGATACGGGAATTGAAAATCATGAGTGCAATAAAAAGTATATATTAAACGAATAATTCTGTACGTCCGGATCTGCGGGGGGATAGGCGGAGTAATTCGCTATTCTATCCTGATTGTGTTTCATTCCCCCTATAGCAAAACAGATATTGATTTCGGAAGCGAACGGTAAAATGGGAATTGGTTGAAATTTAATGAATTATACATTTGAGATTTTACCGTTAGTTAGGATGTGAAAATCGAACATTATATTTGTATGTACAAACAATAAGTTATATATTTGCTTTGTCAATGAAAAAAGAAGATACAAAATATTGCAATTGCTTGTTTTACACGGCAAATGCTTTTTCTAGAGTAATGTCGAAATTAGCCGATGAAGAGTTTGCCGTTTTAGGTTTATCTTCTTCTTATGCGTTTTTACTTATGTCTATAAGTGATAAGCCAGGTATTCAACCAAAAGAAATTAGTCAGCAATTACAACTTACTCCATCAACAATTACACGATTAATTGAAAAAATGGAATATCAAGGGTTCCTTAAACGTAATATTAATGGGAGAAATACAGAGGTGTATCCCACCCTAAAAACCGCTGATCTATTAGCTGATATCAAATCTGCTTGGGCAAATATTTATGAACGTTATGTAGCTGTATTAGGCAAGGAAACTTCTAAGCAATTAACAGTAGATATTAATGAAGCTCTTAGTAAATTAGGTTGAATTTATTTAACAATATAATTGCATGTATAAACAAATATATATATAAGCGTTATGAAAAAAATTGGAATTATTGGTTCGGGTATTGTAGCTCAAGTTCTAGGAGCGGGTTTGCTTAAGCATGGATATGATGTAAAGCTAGGAACGAGAGATGCTTTAAAACTAAATGACTGGTTAACTAATCATGGGAAAGGGGCCGAAGTAGGAACTTTTTCTGAAGCTGCAAAATTTGGTGATTTGCTAATCTTAGCTGTAAAAGGAAAAGTTGCCTCAAGCGCGCTCCAATTAATTGATCAGGCATACCTTGATGGAAAAACAATAATGGACGCAACAAATCCAATAGAAGAAGGAGCCCCTCAAAATGGAGTGCTTCAATTCTTTACTAATCAAAATGAGTCGTTAATGGAACAATTGCAAGTGGCTTTTTCAACAGCAAATTTTGTTAAAGCTTTTAACAGTGTTGGTAGTGCAAGAATGGTAAACCCGCCCTTTGATATAAAACCATCTATGTTTATCTGTGGAAACAACAATGCGTCCAAAGAAGCTGTTGGAAAAATCGCAGAAGCACTTGGATGGGAAGTTGAAGACATGGGAGGCGCAGAAGCAGCCAGGGCAATAGAACCATTATGTATGCTCTGGTGCATACCTGGATTTCTTAATAATCAATGGACACACGCATTTAAACTTTTAAAATAACAATTATAAAATTAATTGAAAATGAAAAAAAGTAATATTAATTACAGGAACAAACAGCGGATTTGGGTACTTAACCGCTAAGCTTAGTGCTTCAAAAGGCTATACAGTTTACGCCACTATTCGCGAAGTTAATGGTCGAAACAAAGAAAAAGCATTGGAATTATCCGCGATAGACAACATCAATGTAGTTGAGTTGGATGTTACAGATGGAAATGCAGTTCAACAAGTTGTGAGTGGTATCATAAAAAAGGAAGGTCAATTAGACGTATTAGTTAACAATGCAGGATATTTTGGCGGTGGTTTGGCAGAATCATATGATGAATATGACTTAGAAAAAATGTTTGATGTAAACGTAAAAAGAACTTGGAGATTAATTAAAGCAAGTCTTCCACAAATGAGAAAACAAGGGGAAGGATTAATTGTAAATACATCTAGTGGCCTTGGTCGTTTTTCGGCTCCGTTCATGACTGTTTATAACGGAACTAAATTTGCCGTTGAAGGATTAACTGAAGGGTTACATTATGAAGTAAGACCATTAAGAACTGATGTAGATGGCATGACCGGAGAATTTGTTGAAAAAGCAAATGCACAGGTTAAAGAGCAATATAATAACTTTTTAACTACTTTCGGAATGAAAGAAATGTTGAACTAAAGCCCATTAATGAGCTACTGCTTATATAATGTGGAATTGATTTTTTTGCCTGGCAGCAAAATGTAGCCTGAGCTACGAGTCATTTCTGCTGCAAAACGTGGCAGGCCGAAGATTTACTCTTCTTCCATTCCAAAATTTCCAAGTAATATCAATTTTTTTAAATAAAAAGTTAGCTTTAATGCTTTAATATAAGTCCATATGCGCTTATCAAACCACCGTTGTAGTAATAAACGCTATTAAACGGGGTACACAGGCGAAATAACCGCATATGGGGTGAGGTTATTGAGGAGTGGGAGCAAGCAAAAAAAACAGATACAGCATATGGATACAGATGATTTATCACGAGAATCTTACAAAGGAATTTTAATCGAGGCAGAGAAATTATCTCATGATTTGACTTTGCATTACGGGGTATTATCTGGTGAATGTAAAAATGAGACTGAATACATTGATAAGGCAGAAAAATTGACCAGAGAAATAATGCAAGTGGAAGATTGGGAGTTAGACGATTTATTTTGGGGAAATCCTCCAAAAAAAAGAGAAGTTTGAATTTACTTGCAAAAAGATATTAGAGAATATTGAGAAAATAAAATCCATTCCGATTGAGAAACGTAAATTTGATTTTTAAACATTGCTGAGATTTTATGATTATATATTTAGTCGGTATAAGTTGTGTAGGTAAAACGACGATTGGAAAAACGTTGGCTGAAAAGATTGGCTATTCTTTCTATGACTTGGATGAGGAGATTCAGAATTATTACCAAAAGCCAATTGAGCGGATTCAGGATGAATGTTTAACAATGAACGGATATAGGGAAAAAGCTAGCATTGTGTTAGATATGTTATTTTCAAAAAAGGTTGATTCTGTAATTTCTGGCACACCATCTGGATTAAAATTTTCATATCTTCAGGTATATAAAAGACATAAGGACAAAGATTTATTTGCAATTTGTTTAAATGATTCGTTTGAGAATGTATTAGACAGATTAACTTTCTATGATAAGGACTCAAATCCCATAACAGAAAGCTTAGATGAGTCAAAGAAAAAAACATATTTAAAAGAGATTCGAGCGGATTATAATTTCTTCAAGGACTCATATAAACGGGCAGATTTTCAGATTGATATAAGAAATATGAGATTAGAAAATATTCCAGAAATGATTCTTGAAGCAATCGGAATGAACGAACTAATGCCAGCTGTCAACACGCGGTAAAAAACATTGTGCGCAAAGTGCTATATTTGAACGATATAACTTTTAATCAACGGCTTAGCGGGCTGATAAGTTTGTGCTCCGAAAACCCAACCGTTTCATATTGTTTTACGTTTGCTGCAATGCATGATATTTTAAACTGCAAATACGTCATTTTAAGAACTAATTTTTAAAAAGGGCATATTGTAAATATATCATATATAGTATATCCAAAAAGTCTCAAGAAACCCACTATTTACCATACTGAATTCACTCTGTCAGCATAAGAAATGGCGATTTTCTCAATTTTTTCGATGATAAGTTTTGGCAAAGCAGCCAACAGTTCACGCCGCTTATTTAAATATGAAATTTGTAAGGGTGAATAATGCTTAAATGCTTTCACATATTTCTTACTGAATAAAGAGCCGCCTGACATCACTGATTCCAAAATAAACAACTCAATACTTCTTTGCATAAGCGAAAAGAAAACAGCCTTATTGGTATAACTTAGCTTCTCTACACTCTTTAATATTTTCTCACCTAACCAAAAGGTTTTATTGGCATACTCATCAATTACAGATCGACTAGCAGCTTCCGAAAAACAGGTCATGAGACCTTGAGCCCTATCTTCCTTCACATCCTGCAAATCATCCAATATCTG
>JAGXIO010000181.1 GCA_024635555.1 Saccharicrinis sp. | reverse complement strand
TTTGGCCATTGGCACGATAGATTTCCATGGAATTTCCTCTTTACCCAAGAAGCGATAAACTTTTCCGTCCACACGCAAAGCTCCTATTAGCCCATGGGTTCGCCCTGTCCAATGACTTACGGGCTTATCATATAGATGATCTGCGTTAGACCATACACTTGTATATGGATCTATTGTGACCAGCGGATACGATGGCGCTCGAAATTCGGAAAACAAAGATTCACTTTTCGAATCACAGGACTCTTGACACGAATGAAATAACAAACCTGACAAAACAACTATTACGCTTAAAAATACCTTTTTTCTCATTGCTAAAAATTAAATAACTATTTATTGTTTAAAAACTAATTTTGATTAACACCTTTTGATTTCTATTATTCATTAATATAGGTCAGCCCCCATATCATCAACCAAAATGATCATCACATTTGGCCAATCCTTATGCTTTGACTGATTATGGGCATTGCTACAAGCTCCAAAAATAAAAACCGTCAAAAATGAAATATTTACACACTTATACATGCTATATCTATAAAATAATTTAAAGACGATAATGAATGATAGTGAAAGATGAAACTCACCACAACAAACATATCTTTTCTAGCAGCTGAGGCAGGTCATTAATTGGTCATTTAACAACAAAAATGAACCAAATTACGTTAAGAAAATGAATTGACTAGTGTCAAGAAGGGTTTGAATATCTATAAGTAGGGCTTGCTGAAAAATTCAGCAAACAGAATTTCAACAGGTTAATTTTTTGCCCTCAAGCCGGGCGGGCTTTTACTTTTTGGCTGCAGCCCCAAAAAGTAAACAAAAAAGACCGCCGCTGCTGTAAAATTGCTAAAAATCGAAACATTCGGCTAAAATCTGCGAAACTCGCTACGCTCAAACAGCGCATATTTTTTAACGCCTCATATTTCGATTTTACCTCATTATCATGTTTATTTCAATGGCATTCGATGAACTCGCAAGCTCGTTTCTTAACGCAATTTTCCAGAGGCGGATTTATCAAAATCCAGGATGCAAGGTTTTTGATCAAAATTGACTTAATTCCTTGCACCTATATCTTGGCTTTAATCTGTATTTTACTCAATATATGAGTGTTATCAATTTTTCAGCAGGCCTAAGTAATAGGCAAATAATAAAAATGCGAAGGAGTAATTGTTAATCCAGAAACCTTCATTTGTTGAAACTTGGTTATATTAGGTGTTTAATCACCGCAAAATATTCACTCATAAACATGCTTCATTGATAACCCGCATTCACGGCAAGATAAAGCTATCAACAGCAGCTACCACCACAATTGCTCACCACGCTCGTCCACGGTGAATATGCGTTCTTCGTAACCTTTGGTATGATTGTGTAGCAAAAACAAAGCATTCCGGGGACAATCCTCGTAAACGAGGGAATCGGATTTGGCTTCTTGCTGGCCCAGCGATTTCCATCTATAATTATCCCAATAAACCAATTCATAGGAATCTCCAACCTCAATGCAATTGCCATCAATACGCGGCATAAATCGTATAGTTTTTACTACACATGGTTCAATGTCGTTTAGTTAAGGAATCTTCTGTAGGATTAGGATAGATAGTCAAAAAGTCTGGAATCTCTTTATTATAAAAACTTGTGTTCATCACTGGAATTTCGAAAATATAACTACCTGAACCAACTTCTAATACAGTATTGTTTTCTTCTACTCCAATAATCTTAATTTCACTGAGTTGAGAGATGGGAGTTCCATTCTCAGTAATAGATTCTGAGTTTAAGACAGGCAAATAGAGTTTAGCATACGCATTGGCTGGGATGGTAATTTCGAACCTGTAATTTTCATCGCTTAATTTCCATGAACTTTTAATAGTACCATATACAGATTTGTATTGGCCTTTTGCATATGACATAGATTTATCTGGGGAAGGCTTCATAATAATTTTCTTAAATGCTGGGATGCTATCGTCCGCATCGATTCCGAGGATAGACTGGAACATCCATTCTCCGACAGATCCATAAGCATAATGATTAAACGAATTCATTCCAATATCTCCAAAGCCGTCTTCAATAGTATAGGAGTTCCAGCGCTCCCACATCGTTGGCACCATTTTTTATTGAATATAACCATGATGGGTACGTTTCGTTATGAAGCAGTCTATATGCAACATCGCTATATCCCATGCTCGATAAAACCGGGCATAAGTAACTTATACCAAGAAATCCAGTCGTGAGATGCCAGTTGTGGGCTTTAATATTAGCCACAAGATGTTGGGCAGCATTATCCCTGAGTTCAGTAGGCAGAAGATCAAAATGAAGCGATAGCAAATAGGCTGTTTGTGAGCCACTTTTCACATGTCCGTCATCCGTTATATAAGCTTTAACATATGCGGCCTTAATTGCCTCAAACAAAGTGCTGTATGATTGTGCATCCGACGTATTCCCCAGGACTGAAGCGATTTTAGCCATTAGCAATACTGAATATGCGTAATAAGCCGTAGATAAGAGATCCTTGGCTGTTTCATCATTTACATTTAACCAATCACCATGTCTTTCAGAAAGTATTAAATTGTTATTCGCTTGTGCTTTCAGAAACCCTATATAACTTTTCATTGCAGGATAACAGGTCGAAAGAATATTTTCATCGCCATAAACTTTGTAAATAGTCCAAGGAATAATAACGCCGGCATCCGACCATCCAGCGGAATAACCTTCAATTTGAAATGGAGCAGTAACACCAAAATCTCCGGATGCTGTCTGTACGTCATTAATATCACGCATCCATTTTTCAAAAAACTGCTGTACATGCATATTATACGATGCGGTGCGGACAAATACTTGTGCATCGCCCATCCATCCAAGGCGTTCGTCACGTTGAGGATAATCGGTAGGTATGCTTACAAAATTACTTCTTTGACCCCAGATTATGTTGCTATATAATTTGTTAACCATTTCATTGCTTGTTTTAAAAGAAGATTGTTCTTCATTTGCAGACCCAACAACTTCGGCTACTAAAGATGACATCTCAATGTCACGATTAGCTGTAACTTCACAATATCTAAAACCAAAATAAGTCAGACTTGGATGATACGTTTCATCTTCTCCACTACCTTTAAACGTATAATTTATTGAAGCTTTTGCCGATCTGAGATTTGCTGTATAAATGCTTCCTGCCGGCCCATAATTTCCTCTCGAAGAGGCACCGTTATCGTTCAGCATTTCTCCAAAACGAATGGTCATTTTAGCACCTGCTTCGCCCTTTGCTGTAAACTTAACCCAACCAGCCACATTCTGTCCCAAATCATAAATAATAGTCTGACCCTTTTTAAGCTGGACTAAATGATCTCCACTGAAAGTAGAAACAGTATTTATAGCTCCATAGGTTGTACCACTTGCTATAGTTCCTTCGTAAACAGTAGTTGTTTTAGGGAGGATTTCGAGTTCAGGTCTTACCTGAACCGGAGGACCAACAAATGCTTTTATTTCTCCATTAAAATCAGTTGATAGAGTTGTTTGCAGCCAATCAGAATCAACAAAGTCGGCAGTTGTCCAATCGCTCTCTTTACGGGCATCATAAGTCTCTCCATTATAAATGTCAGCCATTCTAACCGGACCATTCGTTGAAGTCAACCAGCTTGGGTCTGTAACAACAATCTGACTTGTTCCATCTGAAAAATTCACTACTAGCTTTGCAATGAAACCAAGAGGAAGGTTTCCGTAATCGCCATGAGAAATTCCACCATTCCAATAACCCGAAGCAACTTGAGCTCCTACAGCATTACTCCCTTCAGTTAAAAGGTTTGTAACATCATAACTTGAATATTGAACTGTTTTTCTATAATCAGTCCAACCCGGTTTTAGCTCATCGTAAATTACTTTAGCGTCTTCTGTGCTAGTTCCCACTCGTTGTCCGTTTATAAATAAATCATAAACTCCTAAAGCTGATGAATATATTTTGGCAGATTTTATTGTTTTGTTTACATTGAATTTAGTCCTGAACATGGGAATACCATACCCAATTCCTTGCAGAACCCGATAGTCACCTCCTTTTGCATACATATTCAATTTTGAATTCCCATCAACATCTACAGTTTCAGTACCTTTAAATGCATTGTTTTCATTTTCAAAATCTTCTGAAAACGTAACAGAAGGAACTTCAACTCCCAAATTATTTGGCAAATATGTTGTCATCACAATATTATCATACATTACAAAAGCTTCATCACTACTACGGATTAGTCCGTCCCTGCTCCCACACTTCGATATTCGGCCTTTAGGGTGTTCCTATTGTGCCTTCCTCTTTGCATTGCGGGACAGGTTCCCGAGTTCCGTAAATGAGCCCAGATAAAAGTCATGCCTCCTGAATGACGCCAACCATGCAGACAGTAAACAGGTTTCCTCTGCACTTATAACCGTATTTCATACTCTACAGCTTTTGATTGAATGTACCCACTTCTCGACACCTCTTCGAAGGTTCACTTTCGTTCATCTCTTTTATCCATACCTGACTATAATCTTGTTACAGCTTTTCCCAAACGCTCAGCACCAAAGCTCTTTACCTAAGCACCTTTGGGTGGTTTGATGCCCTCTCCTGCAAGACAACAACGGTGGTTCAACCTTACAACTGGCATCCACCATCTCAATTACAGCATGCAACGTATATTTTGCCGTCCGTTGCTTCTCGGCACACTATGGTGTCGTGTGGGATTACGAGGCGATTTTCTATCAGTTTACAACGACTTTTTTTATGAGCCACAAACGCTAGCAAACCGCTGAAACCCGCATGCAATATACCATGTGTTGAACTTAAGCTCCACGGTGAACTGATGCCATTTAAAGGGCAAAAGGCATTTGAAAGCTTTGTTAAAAAGCTTAAGGAAAAAGAATGGGTGGTCAATATTCAAAAACCTTTGGGAAAAGCGGATAAAATACTTGAGTACCTTTCGCGATATGTGTTTCGCATTGCCATCACCGATCGCCGTATAAAGAGCGTTTGTAACGGAAAGGTTCTGTTCTCGTGGAAAAACTATCGCCGGGGCGGATTATACTAGGATATGGAACTCGATATTGACGAGTTTATGCGCCGTTTTTTGTTACATACGCTGCCCAAAGGCTTTTTAAAGGTGCGCTATTACGGTATATTCTCTTGTCGGTATCGAAGCAGGTTCGCAAGGTAACCAAGACCAAGGGTGCGTTTTCCAGCGACATGGCTTTGATGAAGCTCATTTACCTAGCCACCGAAAACATATCGGAAAAGTGGACTCAACCCATACAAAACTGGGCATTGACAGCCCAGCAGCTTTGTATCATGTTTGAGGCGAGGTTTGTTATCAATCTGTGAGCACCCACCAAATTATAAAAGCGAAGGTAGGTCCGCTTATGAGTTCTGACAAGGGTATATAAACGGCTTCGTACCTCAGCCGCCCTTGTCAAAAACCATAAGCTCCCCGATGAAGCTTTTAGAAATTGGTTAAAAGAAAAATAATGAGTTAATTTGAAATCGTAAAAAAACAACAGGACAGAGTTCAGCTAACATTCCCTTAGAATTTGATTTGATGAGTTAATTTTTCTTTTGTTTGGTTGTTAATTTTGGATTCCTACAGCTGTTTTTAATATATCTGGTTTAAGATACTTATCAGAAAACTATTCAGTCATCTGATAAGCTCTTTGTTTAATTGATTTCAATCAATTAGTTTTTCGCTATCTTTTTTGTTATCAAACTATTTTCACCCTTAACAGTTAAAAAGTAGGTGCCCTTAGTAAAATTTGATACTTGTAAACTTAAAATGTCAGCACTATAAATATGCAGTTTTTTACGCATCATTGATCGTCCCATCATATCAGTTAACTCTAAAGCCAAATCTTCATTGTCATATTTATCAAGTGATACTGTCAAATAATCATTACAAGGATTTGGATAGACATTAACTACTTGTTTGCTTTTATTTACATTGATATTTTTAGGCAAAGAGGTAACGGTATTTGAATTTTGATTGTATATTAACACTTTGTCGAAAATTACACCCGGATCCAATGCATACAGTCTGATCTTCAGTGTTTGACTTTCTGACGAATACTTGATAACATTTTTAGTATATCCTCTTAAAACATTTTTTCTCCAGGTACCAGTCAGATCATATTCATGAATACTGAAAACCTGAGGTTCCCCATCATTAATAGAAATTGCGAAGCGAAGATCACGTCCTTCGTAAAGCTTTTTTGTCGGCATGCATCTTACTTCGACAGTAAAACTGGTATCGTTAAGCTCTACTTCATTTTCAATGTAAGGTGCAGATTTCACATCACTGACACTAGGCAAAGTAAAGGGCAAGTTAGTAACTGCTTTTTCAGAAGAGGAAAGACCATCGATAACTGTCCATTCATATCCCAGAGCATTTTGCATAGTACTAAATTTATAAGCAGGAATTACAGTATCAGGATCTTGAACCATATTAACCATATATTGATAAAGTCCCGGCTCAATAATCTTAATAGCTCCAATAACCGCATTGGGTTCTCTCTGGGTAATCGTTATCGTATTTTTTCCAGCCAGCAGATTTCCACTCCAAACTTTTACCCAATCAAAATTTTGGCCTGTTACAAAATCGTTCTGTGTCAATTTGGTTCCATTTATGTTTAAAAACCAGGAATCTTCATTGAGGGATGGTGTTTTAACATAAAAATACACCTCCGATGCCGTACTTTTAGGCATATCAAACGTAAATACCGCACTACCACCAGTTGTTTCAGTTTGTCTGACATTATTACCAACAACAAGTCCATTTTCAAATTTCAATGGTGCAACAAATGTCCCTTTGCTCAAATTGATAGTCGGAAATTCAATATGTTCCCTATCAATATCTGCCTGAGTTGCGACTGCCGGCATATCATAAACTGCATTATTTCTGATATCAGAACTTATAATTTTATTCCACTTCCCGTTTTTTATAGCAGTATTGTAATGTCTTGTGTGGTTTATTATAGCATTATATGCGGATATTGCTTTCAGTGAATACTCAAGTGCCTTCGGATCTTTTTCAATTGCTCCTTTAAAACTCTTATCGGCATAGAAAAATTTCTTGTTCATTAAGCCGGCGCAAACAATTGGATAATAAACCGTTTCGAAAAAGGCATCTTTCAATTCGGTAGGAATGCGGGTATAAACTGACTCAACGATATCAGACATTTCGGTATAAGAAGCAATTCTTTCATCAATTTCCAATGTTGAAAAGCTTACAACGTTTACATGCTCCGGTTTTGCTGCCTGTGCCAATTGAAAGTATTTGGTGTAGGCAGTAGTGATATCTTCTGCATATTCTTGCCCAAATGTATTTGTTGACCATTCCAAAAGATATTCTCTTACATTATCGATCCCCCATTTATTATAGTCCCATGCCAAATCGAGGCAATAACTGGTAAGCATTTCTGCTGGTTTAATATCTCCAACATTAAACATCCAAACGCGATCTCCACCAAATGTAGCTGCTTTTTTCATTTCGCTGGCAATAAGAGCTGGTGGCGTAGAAGCAATCCATAAATAATCCTGAGGTTCACCCCAATAGGAAATATGATAGTAAACGCCACTTCCCCCTGAACGAGCCTGTTCCATAGGATTAGAAACCTGACGTATGTAACCATGATTATCATCCACCCATCCAAGGGTTATATCATCAGGCACCGACATGTTGTTATTGTATTGTTCCAGTACTTCTTTGTAAGGCCAGAATACTTGCGGTACTTTCTGTATATCAGGATTAACGTGTTTGGTAAGCAATTCACGTTCGCGAGATATTACTTCTTCGAGCTTTGCTGTTTTTTCATTCAGGGTGGAACCACCAGCCATACCACCATCTTCGGTTGCACGGATACCCATTGTATAGATATTTTCATATATACCATTTTCGGTTACCCTTTTTTCAAGCTCACCCATTATTTTATCCATGCTGATAAATGGATTCCATTCGCTTACCGGATAAGGCCACTCATAAGTATTGTATAAAAGCGGTTCATGATGTGATGCACCCATAATAATGGCGTATCTGTCTGCCACAACTTTATTTTCGGCATAATAATTAAATGGCTTAGTGCTGGGATGCATGGCCGGCCAGATATAATTAGCTTTTAACCGGAGCAATAATTCGAATACTTTTTCATAGGTGCGTGGACCAATGTCTTTCACCGGATCAAAGGTGTACTGCGACCACTCTTGCAATCCCCAGTCCTCATCATTTATAAATATTCCTCTGTATTTTACAGTTGGGCCATTCGAAACAAAACTAATGGGGCTTAAAATAAGTGATTCTTGAGTTTTTGGTGTAACATCTGCCCACCAATACCAAGGTGAAACACCTATGGATTTGGAAACTTCAAAAACTCCGTAAGCAGTACCTCGTCTATCACTTCCGGCAATTACCAGGGCTTTATTCACACCGGTTATTGGACTAACAATCGTTTGGATCAGAAATCTCTCCCAACCTCCTTTAAGAATGTCAATATTTAGTTTGTCGGCACTTACCAATTGCTTTATCAATGAACTTTTTTCTATAGATCCGATGATAACTACATTCTCAGTCAATGAATCAAGACTGTGAGTAAGTGTTGGTTTTCTTCCGGTAACCATTTCAACATCTGAACAGAATAGGTTTGCAGCAATTTTAACGACTTCGAGTTCAGTTGAATCACAAAAAACAATGGTATTTGTATTTTCAACGGAAAGAGGAAAGCCATCAACAGCATTAAATTGCGTTGTGAAAGGCAAAATACTCTTTGCACTAAAAATTATCAGTGAAAAGAGGAAGGTAAAAATTAGCTTTTTAAGCATTTTGTTTACTTTATTTGTTGGTGGATATTCAGATTTGAGATCATTTCATTCGACAATTCACTTAGAGCCAAAATATAGTGAATATGATGATCTTTATAACTTATTATGTTGTTTCAAATATATAAATGTATATGAAACAATATTACTTTACAATTACTTTAAATGCCTCTGCATTATTTGTATTTACAATATACACTCCTGGATTTAAAAAAGTGGCCTTATTTGAAGCATTTGCATTTACAGATGCCACCTTCATTCCATTGATAGCATAAACTGTATAAGAATCAACACCCCGAACCGTTAGTTTTCGATTACTTACAAAATAGACAGCTTTTGTTTTGTTTAACTCATCAATACTGGTAGAGCGTACAATATAATTTATTGTATAGGTTTTAGTCGTCACCCCATCGAGTGCAGTAACTACTATGCTAGAAATACCAGAACCAGAACTTACATCTACCGTTCCTACACCTGTAACATTTACATCTTGTAAATTAGCCGTAGCCAAAGCTTTTACGGCTTTTATTCCGCTTGGTAGCAAAACGTTGTAAGTAGTCGTTTCGGATAAAAAGCTCAGGCTCCCACTACTTAGGGCAATATTAACCAGAGTCGCATCGGCTGCATTTACATCGGCAATTTTAGTCAGACGAAAATAATCCATTTTAAACATGGGCGAACTCTGTGAGGTTGGAATATCACCGTCACCCTCTTTATTACTTGTGCGAACACCAATTTTTAATGATTCTTCATCATTTATAGTGATATAAACAGCCATTTCTTTAAGGTTTCTTTCATTAAATTCCGGATAACCTGCAAAAGAATTGCTTTCACCTTCCGTTTTATTTTCGGCATATTTATAAGAATTCCCAAAATACTGCACTTTATTATTAGCAAACAGTCTCTGACTTGTTCTTTTGGAATTTGTACCCACCGCTAACAGGCATTGTACTTTATATGTACCGGCTTGTAATTGTTCTTTGTCGATAGTTTGCGAAAACTCGAACTCGGTATTGCCGGCTTTGTTCCCACCAATCCAGGCAATACAGTTTCCATGTTTGTTATCTCCATCTGCATTAATCCCTTGCGACCTACTTGTTCCCAAAAGTGTTTGATTGTGTGTCCAACCATAAAATTGTTTTGCGACACATGAAGAATTTAACAGTCTCCATGCAGGAATACCCGAGGTATCCCAACCGTCTATTCCTGACACAACGGGTACCGGGTTACAGTCAGCATCTGGTGCCAAATCAAAATCATTATTGATAATCAGATTTGTATAATCGATATCATTGCCTACAGAAAAATGTACATTGTAAGTTTTCGTTGTAAGACCATCATTTGAAGTTACAGTAATTATAGAAGTTCCTGAACCAGAACTGACATCCACTGTTTCGGTACCTGTTGCTACTTTTGCTCCGTAAGAAGCTGTTAAACTTGGAATTACGCTGGAAATTCCGGCTGGAAGTTTACAGGTGTATTCGGTTATTTCGGGATTAAATGCAGGACTTAATGTGCCATAATCATAAAGGAGTGAGCTTATTGTCGGAGCTAAATTGTTATCAATATCATATAAAGCAACGGCACACCAAAGTAATGCTGCTTGTCCGTGAGGATCACCAACAGCACGTGCTCTGTTCATATAATATTCTTTAGTGTAGCCTACATTTGTTCCGACACAAACTTCGCGTAATACCCAATCGTCATAAAGATAAGTTACTAATGCCAACCACGCTTTACGGGCAATAGGTGCATATTCTTCTTCATTCAGCAAACCGTTTTTCACGCCTGTTATCATAGCATAAGTAAACATAGCCGAACCTGAAGTCTCCGTCCATGCATCAGTCTGATCAATTAACTGCCTCCACAGTCCTTCTTCGTTTTGATACGATTTTAAAGTTGCCATCATTTTGCGATACCCCTGGAGAATTTTAGGTCTGTCAGGATTGTTCTCGGGCAAATGGGACAATAAATCGGCCATACCTGCAGCCATCCAACCATTTCCACGACACCAGAAGAACGGTGCTGTAGGGTCATGATAAAATAATCCGTTCGGACGCTGTAGGGAATCAAGATAAATCGTCATCTCGTAGGCTGCACGATTGATATATTTTTCATCTTTTGAAGCAAGATATGCCTGACTTTGTATGGAAGTAATCATATACATATCGTCAATCCAGAAACGAGTTTGCCAGGATAGTCCTCTTTCGGCAAGAGCATTGTATTTATCTACATTTTCAGGTCTTGCATCCGCTGGCACAATCCATTGACGGTCTGCGAAATCAATTCCAACATCGTAATAAGATTTTTTTCCAGTGAGTTGGGATAGTTTCAACGGAACAATCCCAAATACGGTATTATCTACATGGTTCGGGGTCTGCATTGCTCCACTATTTGATCCCAACAATGGAATAAAGCGGTTTTCCAATTTTTGAAGTATTTCTGCATCTTTGGTTGCATCAGCAAACCGTAGTGCACCGAACCATGTACATGCTTCGGCATAAAAGATGGGGCTGGTGCTTTGATTACTGGAAATATATCGCTGGATCAACTTTGATCCGATAAATCCAGGCTCACTACCTTTTGGAAAATCTTTAAAATTTTTCGGATTTTCTGCATATGCAGATATGCAAACAAATATCAGCAAATAAAATAATAATTTCTTCTGACTCATTTTTTATATTAAATTTTTACGTAATGAACAAAGTTTAATGTTTTATTTTGTACCGAAGTTAATAAACAATAACGACAAACGTTCTTTGAGATTATGAAAACAGATATATGTATCAGGAGCTATTCAATTATACTTGAATCCTTACAAATAGATTATCAAAAGAATAGAACACGGTTCGCGCATTCTATTCTTTTGCAAGAGTGTGAGATTGTTTATTATCTGACAATCACTTTAAATGCAGCTGCATTATTTGGTTTTACAACATATACTCCGGGATTTAAACCTGTGAGTGTATTTGAAGTATTTGAACGCACGTCAGCCACCTTTGTCCCATTAATGGCATAAACCATATAACTATTAACACCTTTCACCATGAGTTTTCTGTCGATAACTGTGTATGAATAAGCATTTGCCAATTCATCAATGAGTGTAGTGGTACCAACTGTATAATTTATTGTGTAAGTTAATGTAGTTGTGCCATCGAGTGCTTTAGTTGTAATTGTTGATGTACCTGATCCTGTATTTACATCTACTTCATCTGTACCAGTTACTTCAGCACCTGTAATATTCAATACTGCTGAAGGGGTAACCGTACTCGTTTCAGAAGGTAAGTTTACAGTGTAAGTTGTAATAGCAGGATTAAATTCAGGACTTAATGTGCCTGAACTTAAAGTCAATTGCTTGATACTTGCATCTGAAGCAATAGTCGGATCTAATTTAGCAAGTCTGAAATAATCTACTTTAAACCATCCTTTCATTGGATTATCTATGGCTCCGGTTGTACCATCAATTAATTTACTGCCGGTACGAATCCCAAGTTTCAGTGGGTCATTCTCCGAAATAGTTGTATATACTACCATTTCTTTTAATAAATTTAGTTGCGGTGTATGTCCGGCAAATGTATTTACTTCACCCGCTGTCAAATTTGATACGTATTGTGTTGAGCTGCCAAAGTATTGTACATTATTATTGGCAAATAAACGTTGAGTTGTAGTTCTTGATGCCTGATCAACAGATAAACGACACTTCACTTCATAGGTTCCTGCAGCTAATCCTGTAACCGTTTGATAATGTTCATAAAGATCAGGCAATACACAATTACCGCTAACCCATACAGCCCCACTACCATCTCTGTTTGAATTATCAGCATTAATCCCCTGTGAAGTGCTGTTTAAATCAAAATCGGTTCGTGACCAACCCCAAAACCATTCGCCGGCTGCTGGCTTCCATGATGCTGTACCTGTGTATGGTACACCTTCTGCGGTAAATTCGTAACTTGAATTTATTATACTGGCTGTAAGATCTTCATTAGTTGTTAAATATGTTATCGTATAGGTTTTCGTTGAAATACCATCAATTGCTAACGTTGTAATAGTGGATGTACCTGTTCCAGAACTAAGATCAACAGCGTCTGAACCTGAAAGGATAGAAACTCCTGAATTCGCAACTATTTCAGGTGTAATTGAAGTAGTACCTTGTGGTAAATAAACATTATACGAGGTGATAGCCGGATTGAATTCCGGACTTATGATACCTCCAGCAATTGTTACAGATTTCAAAGTAGCATCGGCTACTGTTGTAGGATCCAGTTTTGTTAATCTGAAATAATCAGTTTTAAACCAACCGGCCATAGGATTATATGACGCATCTGCATATGCTCCACTACTAGTTAAACCACCAGTACGTATTCCAATTTTTAACGGCTGATTTTCACTTATACTTGTGTAAACTACCATTTCTTTTAGATCATTTACTGCTGGGGTATATCCTGCAAAAGTGTTCGTTTCTCCATCTATGAGATTGTTCACATAATCAGTTGAATTGCCATAATACTGAACACTATTATTTGCAAATAAACGCTGTGTTGTCATTTTAGTAGTATAATCAATTGCCAGACGACATTCCACTTTATAAGTGCCTGCGGGTAAACCATTAATAGTCTGATGAAATTCCAATAGTTCTGGTAATAAAGCATCACCACCAATCCAACAAGCATTGTTTTGATCTTTATTAGAGGCATCATTACTTATTCCCTGTGAATTACTGGTGCCCAACAGACTAAAATCAACAGTCCAACCATAAAAAACAGTAACCGGATCTTGTAATCGTGGCTTCCATGATGGTGAACCAGGGTTTACTACCCCTTCTGTCTGGTATTCGAAACTTGAGTTAATAATCGAATTTGTGTAATCCATGTCTTGGGCATGAATACTAATTAATGCAGTAAATGCAATTAATAGAGATGTAATTTTCTTCATTTTGTTATTTTTTAAAGGTAAATATATTTTAAAATTTGTCGATTTACTTCACTTTATACTTTATTAAATAAAGTCTGATAATACCGTTTTATAATGTATACCAGAATAATATTATTAACAATTAGATTATTATACTATGTTTTTTTAGTCTTATAAATTGATTTTAATTATTTATACTCAATACTTTGTGACATGAATTCTTCGTGATTGTATATATACTCCTTTTACTTAATAAGTACTTTCTTTGTAATTGATTTATTTTTGTTTTGAATATTAAATAAATAGACTCCTTTACTCCAATTACTCACATTAAAATTCAGGGTACAATCATCTACTTTTTGCGATAAAATAGTTTTGGCACCTGAACCTATCACTGAAATATGAGAACCCGGAGATAGATTTGTTATTGAAATATTCGTATTAGCTGGATTTGGGAATATACTGATATCATTGTGCTTATCAACTTCACTAATTGATGTTGAACTCATTAATGATTCGATGAAAGCCGCTAATTCTTTCCCATTCGTTTGCCCATCATCAACTCCCGGATGTCCACCATCTCCACCTCCCGTCATACGGGTAAAGCTGAAGTAATTTGTTTTGCTGTCGCCGGCCGCATTAATTTCAGCTACTGCGCTGAGAATGGTGTTTCCTAATTTTGAATCTGTAACCATGGGGCTATTGGTACAAATTATTTGTGCGTCCGGGTGAGCGGTACGGAGATTTGCGATCAAACTTTTATAAGCCGTAATGAATGTAGCAGTAGTGATTGTACCGGCACCCAAACCTAAATTATAATCATTTGTACCCAAAGCAACCACTACAACATTGGGAGTGTATTTTGAAAAATCCCATATATTGTTATCCGGTTTGGGGATATACATTGGAAGTGCAATGGTTTTATTGTATATATCGCTAATTAGATACGCCGGAAAACTTTTCACAACACCAATTCCTGAATAACTAATGGTATGGTATTGCGCATTAAGTTCTCGGGCAGTTACAGCAGGATAGGCTTTATAACTATTGTCGGAAGCTGGCCTGCCTCCTCCTTCTATGCCAAAACCACAGGTTATGGAGTTCCCATAAAATTCAAGTTTTAACGCCGGTAATGGATCGGGAGTAAGTAGGGTTTTTGCTTCATCAATTTTAAAGCCTAAGAACTCGCACTCACCAAAGTATGATTCTGTGATTTTCACAATCTCCACCGTGTGAATTCCATCTGATAAGTTTTTAGCAATTGAATAAAGTTGTGTGGCAGAATTCACGCTGAATTTAACTGGTGTTCCACCATCAATAATAGAAACGAAATAGTTATCCGCGAAATTGGTGCCATTGTACTGTTTCAACAACAGATCAATGGAGGTGCCTTCAAATTTGGCTTTAATCGTTACATTTGAATAGGCAAACAAAGGACTGTCGGGTCTCGTAAAATCAACTCTACCCATGTACTGAATATTCGAATTGCTTGGTAAAATCAAGGTCTTCTTCGGAGCTAGTTTTCCAATTACGGTATAATTAATTGTGTAGGTTAAAGTTGTTACGCCATCAAGTGCTTTTGTTGTTATTATAGAGGTACCTGTGCCTAAACTTACGTCTACAGCCTCTGTACCACTGATATTAATACCTGCAATATTTGGTAATGCTGTTAGTGTAACTGTACTGGTCTCAGCAGGTAAATCTACAGTGTAAGCTGTAACAGCAGGATCAAATGTCTGATTCAAAGTACCTGTACTAAAAATCAACTGTTTGATAGTAGCATCTGCTGCAACTGTTGGATCTATTTTTACGAGCCTAAAATAGTCTACTTTAAACCAACCGGCTATAGGATTTGAACGAACAGCAGTTGTTCCATAACTTAGCTTACTGCCTGTACGAATTCCAAGTTTCAATGGATCACCATCTGATATAGTTGTATATACTACCATATCGCTTAATAAATTTCCAACTGGTGAATATCCAGCAAATGTATTTACCTCACCTTCAGTAAGATTAAATGCGTATTCAGTTGAATTCCCAAAGTATTGTACATTATTATTTGCAAACAAACGTTGTGTCGTTCTTTTTGCTGCTGCATCAACAGCCAAACGACACTTAACTTCGTAGGTTCCTGTTGGTAATCCTGTTATAGTTTGGTAATGTTCAAAAAGTTCAGGCAAAACACAATCACCGCTAACCCATGCTGCTGCATTTCCATCCCTGTTTGAATTATCGGCACTAATGCCCTGTGAATTGTTAACCAAATCAAAAGCGGTTCGTGACCAACCCCACATCCAAGTGTCAGTTGTAGGTCTCCATACCTCACCAGGCACATATGACACGCCATCGGCTGTGTATTCATAACTTGAATTTACTATACTGGAAGTGTAGTTTACGAAAGAGTCACTCGTTAAATAGTTTATGGTGTAGGTTTTCAATGAAATACCATCAATCGCTTTTGTTATAATTGTAGATGTACCTGTTCCTGAACTAAGATCCACTTCACTTGTTCCCGAAACAATAGTAACACCTGAATTTGCAATTACATCCGGAGTGATCGTAGTAGTTCCTTTTGGTAAATAAACAGTGTAGGAAGTGATGGATGGATGGAATGCAGGACTAATAATTCCAGCACCAAATTTAACTGATTTCAAAGTAGCTTCAGATGCCGAAGCATCCAGTTTTGTTAATCTGAAATAATCTGTTTTAAACCAACCGGCGCAAGGATATAATGTCTCACTAGCATATGCCCCACTACTTAACATACCACCTGTACGTATTCCAATTTTTAATGGTTGATTTTCACTTATAGTTGTGTAAACTACCATTTCTTTTAGAGCATTCGCTGACGGAGAATATCCGGCAAAAGTGTTCGTTTCTCCAGTTGTAAGATTGGAAATATAATCGGTTGAATTACCATAATACTGAACGCTATTATTTGCGAATAAACGCTGTGTAGTCATTAAGCTGGTAGCATCAACCGCTAGACGACATTCCACTTTATAAGTGCCTGCGGGTAAACCTTCAATAGTCTGATGAAATTCAAACAATTCAGGTAATAATGCATTACCATTAATCCAACAAGCATTGTTTTTATCTTTATTAGAGGCATCATTACTTATTCCCTGTGAAGTACTGGTACCCAGCAAACTAAAATCAACTGTCCAACCATAAAAAACAGTAGGCGGAACCTGTAATTGTGGCTTCCATGATGGTGAACCAGAATTTGTCACCCCTTCTGTCTGGTACTCGAAACTTGAGTTAATAATCGAATTTGTGTAATCTGTGACTTGTGCATGAACACGAAACAATGCAATAATTGCGAATAATAGAAATGTAATTTTTTTCATATTGTTTTAATTATCTGTGAACTTAATTCTACTTTGACAGATTAGAAATATTAACCTGCTTTACCCTAAATTACTTAAGGGAACAGGATTACTTTCTGCCTGATCCCTTTTCGGGGGAGTAAACGGCCGAAAAACTAACAAAAGAACCAATCTGTCAAAGTAGAAATAGTAGAATACTATTGAACGGTAAACTACCACTCAATTGCCTGATCTTGATCAGGTATTTGCGTATTAATTTTACGTTCGAGAATTAATGATCCGCGCACGGTATATTCTATACTCGAACCAGATACTGAGGTATAGTCGGTATAATTATAATCTATGTTACTAATTGTAACGTAGCGATGCAACAAGTACGGACGTGTGACATCCATATTCTCATCCACAGTATAAATTGGTATACTATTTACAACAAAATTCATATCTGGGTTTTCCGATGTAAGAACTACTCTGTTTAGCTGTTCATCGAAAGATACAATAATTTTATAGTTACGCCGATCAATGCGGTTTTCATCAATAGTACCGGCATAAAAAAATACAGTATTTTCATCAATAACGTATAGTAACACTTCACTTTTTACGATAGCAGCCCCTCCCTCATACCCTTTAAGAAAAGTTTTTAGTGCAGTACCACTGTATGTTCCGGAGTAATTATTGAAGGGCATTACCCTAAGTAAAGCTTTACTATAATTCTTTCGTGGCTGAGCCATATAGTTATAAGATGGATCATCTACAATTGTCAATGGGAGCAACCATTTATCCACTAAATCAAGATTCTTCAATGAAAAATCAATGTCTAGATTTGCCGTATTTTTACCAGCTTGGATATCTACGGTTTCCGGCATCGTAAAATAGGTGTTATCCAATTTCTTATAATGAAGATCCGTACGATCCTGAAACCGCTCAAAATTAAGTGTTGTTAAAGTATCTGGATCCTCAGCTACATGAACCAAAAAGTTCTTATTGTTGAGAGTAGAACCACTAACAATTAATGGTAACTTATAATTTGTGACGGTATCTTCTTTGTAGCGCACGTAAATTTGGGTTACTCCTTGTGGGTTTAGTGGAGCCTTAAACGAAATATACCGATCGTATTGCTCATCTTTCCATTCATCGTTACATGAACTGCAAAGTATAAGTACAGCCAGTACAAATAGGAAACTATATATATTTTTCATTGTTAAATAAATTTATTAAATGATACTTAATAAAACTCACTTGGTGAACTATAATCCGTGTCTGCCTAGGGCATGACACGGATTATGATTAATCAACCATGTCCTTTTCACATATTCCATTAATCATTATAAGTCCATCCTGGGTTTTGAGTAAGGCGTTTGTTTCGCTTCAACTCGCTGTGCCTAATTGGCCAAAACCACATTTTACGCGAGAAAGTTGATTGTAGCGCCCACTCTGCCACAGGTGTGTGAAACAAATCTCTTTGGGCACTAGTCATCAAAACATTACATCCATAAATCGGCAGTGATTCTTCCACCGGAGCATCTTTCCAACGGCGCAAGTCGTAATATCGCTGCCCTTCTCCCATCAATTCAATTTGACGCTCACGCTTTATTGTCTCGCGAAACTCGTCTTGACTGCTGTATGTATCATCTGAATAATCAGGCACCCCAGCACGAATTCTTACAGGATGAATCCCTTTTCTCATTTCGTTGATATCGCGACTGATTACATACGTTGCACTTTCATCCCAAGATGGGATACTAAAGGAACCTGTCAATTCGTTCAATGCTTCTGCATACATCAGCAAAATATCAGCATAACGGATAGCTGGTTCAAGTTTAGGAACCACAAAGTTACTGTTTCCATTACGATAAGTATCGCGAGGATGTATAAACTTCATAACACCAATACCTGTACGAAGCCAAAACATGGTGTTTGTATAACCATTACCATCGCCTCTGTAATAAAAAATCTGTTTCTCCTTATTCACATCCTCGGGTTCATTTTCTAGGTGCCACAAACTTCCATTATAGGCCACGGAAGCATAGAAACGCGGTTCACGATCAGCGTATTGTAAAGACACATCCCTTTTAAGTGGTTTATATAATCCATTATTCACATCCGCTTGGGTTACATATCCAGTCAAGCGATTACTTCCGTCTCCACGACCAATTTCCATATCCTTACCCGGAGCATCTGTTCCATTGTTCATATAATAGGCATCCACTTGTTTTTGAGTGAGACCATGGGTATTCCAACCACTAGCAGTACGAGGTAACTGATGAATGGCCATTGCACGTATGTCATCTACCCCGCCGACATTTCCACGGGTAAATATTAATTCTGGATTATCAGAACCAACGGTACCATTAAATACTGATCTGTAAGATTCAAAAGGGTCGATATTTTTCCATCCATCCGGCCAGTTATTATCCGAAAATTCTGCATCAAAAGGTGGTACAATGGTTGGAGGATAAGAAGAATTACCTGTTGCGCGAAAATTTGTTGTATATAATTCATATACACCAAGCTCCATTACATCTTTAGCTGCTGCGGCAGCCTTTGCCCACTTTTCATCGCTGTAGGTGGCTGATAATAATTTGTTACCTTTATCATCAACCAATGCCATAGCAAAGTCATCTGTATTTCCGTTAGCCAAAGGGCTGGCAGCATACAACAAGGCTTTTGCACGAGCAGCCAAGGCTGATCCGCGGGTAGGCCGAGCGATTGACAAGCGATCGCGCTTCAATTTTAAATCCTTTGCAGCAAGAACCATTTCCTTGCTTATATACTCGGCACATTCTTCGTAAGTATTGCGTGGTGTTGCCAAATCATCGTAACTATCGGTATAATCCAGACCATTTTCAGGCAATATTGGGATGGGACCATACTTACGCAACAGAAGCCAATAAAAATAAGCTCTTGCAAAACGAGCCTGCCCCTTATAGTCAGCTATCTCCTCCAGCGTCATCTCAGTATTCATATCAATGTTCTGAATAAAAGTAGTTGCATTACGAATCCCCTTATAAGATTGTTCCCAGCTTCCCTGTTTGTCATTTTCGGAATATGCCCCGGTATGGAACTCATTGTATGACAATGCTGCGATATCTTTACTATCATAATCACCATCCCTATCGCCATAATACATATCATCGGCAAAACAATGCGGTGTGGCTCCCTTACTGGCAACATCCGCATTTTCATCTTTCATTGCAGAATAAACGTGTGCCAACCATTGTTCAGAATATTGCTTGCTTGAAAAAGTCTTCTCTAATGTCATGCGATCTTTAAAATACTGGTCGGACTTGAGATAATCCGTACAAGAAAACAAAATTCCTGACACCACCGCAATGAACAACAGAAAATATATTCTATTTATCATAACTATTTTCATTTTGTAATATTTTATAAATTAAAGTTTATTCCAAATGTAAATGATTTTGCCAAGGGATATTCTTCACCACGTGAGCTACCCATTTCAGGATCCCATAGCTTAAATTTTGACCAAGTCATTAAGTTAGTACCCACCACAAATATTCGGATATTATTGGCGTGCAACTTGTTGACAATACTTTTAGGAAATGTATATCCAAAATCAAGTGTTTTTAGGCGTAGATACGAACCGTTACGCAACCAGAAAGTCGATTCACGATAGTTATTGCCATTTCCTCCAAAGCTCAACCTAGGATAGGAAGCATTTGGGTTTTCAGTTGTCGAATCGCCAGATATTTCAGCTGAAATCCAACGATCGCCATCCATCATGCCTTTCAATAGGTTTCCCCATTCACCTTCACTAAACGCATAAACAGTTTTACCGTAGATAAAGAAACTAGATTTTCCAGCTCCCTGAAAATGGAAATTGGCATCAAACCCCTTCCATCTAAAAGAAGTACCCATGCCGTAAATTAGGTTCGGACGACGAGTGGCACCAATTGCAACACGATCACCATCATTGATTACACCATCGCCATTAACATCTTTGTATTTAATATCACCTGGTTGATATGTGCCAAAGGTTTGCTCCGGACTATTACGGATATCTTCATAATCCTTAAACAATCCCATGGCAACTAATCCGCGAGCTTGGTCAACTCGGTATCCTTTATCCATTTGATATGGATAGACGTTGTTTTCCTCATCTCGTTCTAAAATCTCGTTCCTACTATAGGTAATATTACCCCGAATTGTAACATCTACAGCTTGTATCTTCTGTTTATATTGAATTCTTCCATCAAAACCTTTTGATTGAACAGATCCAACGTTGGCCTTTGGAGAACTCTCTAAACCAACTATTTGCGGCAAGAAATTACGGGTCATATATATCCCGGTACGTTTTTCCTGAAAATAGTCCACATTGGCACTTATCCGATCCCTGAACAGAGAAACATCTAAACCAAGGTCACTTTTAACAGCAACTTCCCATGTTACATAAGGAGAAGCTACCTGCATGTATCTTGATCCTTTATAACTATTGTTAAATGAGTAATCGGCCCATTCATAGCCCGCAACATCAATTACATTATCGCCATCTTTATAGTTGTCGGCAATGGTATAGAGGTATGGGAAACGATCATCTCCCAAATTATCATTTCCTACTTCTCCATGCGAGTAACGAATCTTTATCATATCGATCCATGTACTGTTATTCTTAATAAAATTCTCTTCACCAATATTCCATGCAAAAGAATAGGCTGGAAAAAAGCCAAACTGGTGTCCGGTAGCAAAATTTTCGGAACCGGTATAACCAAAATTAAAGTCTGCAAAATAACGTAGCTTCCAATTATAGGCAACCCGTCCAGCGATTCCTTGATTACGTCTAGGGACTCCATTTTTCAGATCATCACCCAAACCCTGAGTTCTGATATAGGAATCCTGCGTATATTTAACAGTGCCACTAAAAGAATGAAAGCCCACCCCCTTATCATAATTAAACATCATATCCAAAAACTCCCTCCTATCACCGGACGAACCACCTTCCTGAAACATCA
This sequence comes from Saccharicrinis sp., assembly GCA_024635555.1. GTDB lineage: Bacteria > Bacteroidota > Bacteroidia > Bacteroidales > Marinilabiliaceae > Saccharicrinis. The sequence continues at coordinate 3,248 of JAGXIO010000181.1, read as the reverse complement.
CACTAGGATCAGATATGTGTGTAAAAATAAGATCACCTTCTGAATTTCGTACTCTTTCGGCTCTCCATTGTTCGGGCCATTTTCGGCGACTAATGTTATTGGAATTATTCGTATCGTAGCCAAACCGACCTACAAAACGAAGCCCCTGTGTAATAAAATTAAGGTTTTGCTCCAATGAAATATTGGTTTGAATTTTGTTTTCCCAATTTTCGTTAAAACCAGTTTGGGTTGCTGCCACCCAAGGGTTTGTCTGGATACCAGTACCAACCGCAGGCACATGGCCATTCGAATAGAGAATTGGCGTGCGTACAGGTGTGTAGCCAAAAAGCTCGCCCCAAACCTCCCCATCACCCAAGCCTGGGCTATTACGTTTGGCTAATGAACCAGATACTCCGACCTTTAACAAGGTGGTGCTGGTAACATCAATGTCCGTATTCAAACGGTAATTCCACCTTTTATAACTGGCATTCGTATCATAGTCACTCCGAAGAGATTTGTCTGTATTATACATCCCTTGTTCTTCAACATAGCTGCCCGAAACATAATAACGTGCTGTTGATCCACCACCATTAATATTCAGGTTAGCACGGTAATTCATCGCACCATCTTTGAGCAATAAATCGCTCCAGTCCACATTTGGATATAAATCCGGGTCAAGCCCTAAACGCATTATTTCGAGTTCCTCGGGCTGATAAATTGGTGCCTGGTTACGAGTTATCCTAGATTCATTTAATAGATTGGCATAGGAATACCCATCAACAAATTCGGGCGTAATAGTGCGTGTATTATACGACGATTCGAACTTAGCATCAATGTTCACCTTTCCTGCTTTTCCACGCTTAGTGGTAATCAAAATCACCCCATTGGCACCTTTCGAACCATATATAGCAGTTGCCGAAGCATCCTTCAAGACAGAAAACGACTCGATATCCTCAATATTGAGTTCATTCAAATCGCGCTCAAATCCGTCAACCAGCACATAAGCACCGGAGCTGGCTCCAAAAGTAGAAATACCTCTTATCCAGAATTCAGATACATTTTTACCTGGTTGTCCTGATGTTGTCATTGCCATAATACCTGCTACATTACCAGCCAAAGCATTGGTAATGTTAGAAGTAGAACCTACCTTAAGGTCACTCATATCAACGGTAGTAATAGCTCCAGTTACTGTAACTTTCTTCTGAACACCAGTACCTGTCACCACAACTTCATCCAATATACTGGCTTCTGATTCTTCCAGTACCATATTAACAACGCGCTGATCCGTTATTTGCACATTGGTTGTTTCGAACCCAATAAAGGAAAAAGTTAGCTTTTGATAGACAGCCACTTTAATTTTATAATTTCCATTACCATCAGTAATTGTTCCTAATCCAGGAACATCAGCAACATATACATTTACCCCTGGTATAGGCTCGTTATAGGTGTCCGTTACAACACCGCTTATTTCAACGGTCTCTTGGGCAAATGCACCAAACGATAAACCGAGAAAAAACACACATGTTATTATAAACTTATTCATAAAAATCAGTATAGTTTTAATTAAACGTAACATTATTTCTCCAAGGCAATTTTACGGATACGACGATTCTCTTGGTCAACAACGTAAAAAGTCTTTTCTGTTTCATTATATGCCAAACCAGAGGGTCTATTAAAGCGAGCTTCTATTCGTAAGTCCCCATCCACATAACCATAAGGATTAGCATTAATGCTCGAACTTCCTCTTCCTGCAAAGGTGGTTACCTTTCCGTTAGGTGTTAAAATACGAATGTCATGATTATTAATCTCGGTAAAGTAAAAATCATACTCATCCCCTCTACCTTCATAATCAGGATTCTTAACAAACACACCTTGATAGGGATTAGCTAGGCGAACCTTCGAACCTACACCATCTTCCCAGCCACTAGCTCTTGGCTCACCACAAACCAAATATGGCTGACTGAATTTTTCCTCTTCCCAATTATAGTCGGTCCGCAAAATATAGTGTTGGTTTACCACAACAATATATGCATAGTTACCTGAAGGATGGATTTGAACATTAAACTCCCATTGATTGTCCTGAATCAAAAATAGCTCTTGGTAATCTTTTGGACCAAGACCTGTTGGTCCAATCACAGGCTTAGAATTCATCACATCAAAACGATAGAACTGCCCTTTTTCATAACTATTAAAATACATTTCTCCATTCACAGGGTGAGTGGATGCTCCATTACACTGTTTTGATTGTGTAAGTATCTGAGGATCCTTGAAACCATTGGTACGTGACATGATGGAGGTGCTTACCCCACTCACACTCCCTTGATCCTGAGAGACTATCATATACGCACCATCAGTCGAGAAATCAATACTACGTAGTCTATTCCAGTTTCCGGCTGCAGCCGTTAAATGCTGCGTTACAGTACTATCTTCAAAATTAACCAGATAGATACCCGGACCAAAATCATAGCTAACATAAAGATGATTAGGATTAAGGGGATCAAATTTCATCCAAGAAGGCTCTCTGAATCCAGCAGCCACTGTGAACTTTCCATCTATCCAACCCTGATCATCCCTTTCATTTTTATAACCTACCAGTGTGCTTACGACCAGTTTTCGTTGATAATCAAAATTTTTATCGGCTGATGCCAAGAGATTTTCCTCTTCTCCCATATAAATTTTAATATCACCATCGTAGGCCTTTTCAGGAACAATACAATAGAGGCTTTCTCCATTAACACCAATTACGGTAGCTCTTTTCCCTCCTATATAAACACGGATAGAATCTGGATCATTTCCAAAGTTTTTACCATAAATTACCAAGCGCTGACCCACCCCTCCTGATTCTGGTGTGAATTGAGAAATCACCATAAGCTGATCTGGATTATAGGGTTTAGCATTCACTTTGTTCAGCTTATCCAAACTTACCTCCACGCTATCATCTCCACAGCTTCCAACACTAACTGCTATTAATGCAAAAAACATCCAATAGAGAAGCCAGCGACTTTTAGAAACAAAATTTTTCATTTTCATAAACAATGATTTAGTAACAATTTAAATTTATAAACATTAATTGTATCATATTAATTAAACGTTCGACTGAACGAAAGTTCCTCGGGATTTGATTTTCATTCATTTGTAAATTATTTAAGTTGTTTTATTAGTAAACACGAATTCATACTTTTAATAATTCGAGCTTTTTTTGGATTAGAGAACAAGTTTTTTATTTATCCTGTATTCATATGTTGATTTAATTTATAAAAGTTTAACAT
>JAGXIO010000180.1 GCA_024635555.1 Saccharicrinis sp. | reverse complement strand
TACCACCGACAGTACTTTATACATATAGGGATGACGGGTGTACCATCGCTTAGGATTTTGCACACTTGCCATGGTGGAAAAAGTGAATTTTTCGCCTGGCGCAATGGTTTGTTCTTCCTTGGCTGTTTGCACTATGTTACCATCGGCATCCACAATATGCGCTTCAAACTGTACTGTTTTTGAGTCGGTATTTTCGTTGAACACCTCTGTTTTTACATGCACATCAGCATTGCTTTCGCTGATGTTTTCGGCATAAACATAGGTGCCCATGGTTTTAAGGTTATCGTAAAGTGGCAGGGTGATGTGCAAGGGATCCATGGTATAAAGAAATACGTTGCGATAAATTCCACCATGGGTGGGATGCCAGTGCTCGTGGTTCCAAACCAAGGGGAAGTTATCACGAAAATGGTCGCCTCTATCGTTGTTAACTCGAACGGCAATCACATTATTCTCGGAACCGAAGTTAAGATATGTTGTTAGATCGAATCCAAAAGGAATAAATCCGGTTTGATTTTGTCCTAAATGAACGCCATTGACATATACATCAGCTATTTGACGTACCGACTCAAACTCTATAAATACCTTTTTAGCGCTGTCGGCTTCGGGCAGTTTAAAGTATTTACGGTACCAAACCGTTCCTCGCCATTGATTGTCCTCACCATCGTGATGGCCATGACTAAGATCGTCGAAAGTGTCGATATCGTTAAGGGTGTGTGGACAGCTTACGTTACTCCACGCCGAGTCGTCAAAATTTGAATTCTGCGCTTGATCTGGATTTTCTTTTATAAACTTCCAATCGGGGTTAAAATTATACTTGGTACGGTTTCCCGATGGGATATCTGTGCTACTTTGCGCTTGACAAGAAACCCCCAATAAACCGACCGATATCAACGTTATCAACGACAACTTAATATTTGAAAATAATGCCATGCTCATCTTTTGAATAGTTTGCGTGATGAATTAATAATATTTTTATTTTAGCAAAAAAAACAAATTTTAACCCCCAAAATTTGTAGTCATGTTGCAATTACTATAACAAAAATGACCTTATTGTTTTGTTGTGGCACAAATGCAACATTTCTTCTAATTTTAATCCGACGTTTTTTCCGGACTCACTGTCGATAAACAAAGAAACAGACGAAAGATAAATTCAAATAAAAATAAAAAATGCAGTTTGATCCATATTGAACAAACTGCATTTTTCCAACTAATAACCTAATGATCTATTAACCTGTATTATTTAAACTGCCACCAATTGAAATTAAAAAGGAAACCTTCGCCACCTGTAAATTTAAGGTACAGATCATGCTTTCCGGTAGCACCCGATATTTTAGATTTAACTGTTTTCCATTTATCCCAGCTTCCAGTGGGTTTCACGGTGCAAGTTCCTACAAGCGCCCCCTCGGGACTATCCAATCGTATTTCGATGGCAGCTCCTTTAACAGGTGTTGCAATGCGGGCTTTAAAACACTTGGTACGTTTACCAAAGTCAACACCACTAATTTTAATCCAGTCGCCATTGTCAATTTCGGATACCATGCGGCCCTGTCCCTTATCGAAACAGGAGTCTGTTAGAATACCGGGCAACATATACGATTGGGCTGCCATGGTTTCCGCCTGATTTATTTCATAAGGATCCAGACTTTTAATTTGCTCCGGGCCCTCGCGGGTTGCAATTACTTCTTTAATAGTTCCATCCTGCCATTATTGTTGCATTTATTTGAAATATTGATGCATAATCATGCAATTGTTACATGATTGCAACATCTGCATAGATGTGGCAAGACATTTATTTTTATTTATTCATGTTTTTTAGTGATTTCACGATGCATGTTTTATTCAACAATTTAAAACAAAAATATACTTATCTTATTTGGGCAAACTATCATCCGCCAGCATGGCACATAAATAAAAAACCCACATCAACAATTTGTTAATGTGGTTTTTTTTTATTCGCATGAGCGAGCCAAAATAATACGGCTCAGTATTTTATATTTAATTTGTAGCTATAAGAAAACGCCAAAAACTACGTTAATCTCATCTTTAAAATGCTATATCGTATAATCCTTCGGCATCCTTTTCAAAGGCCACTACGCTGGTGTCTGTCATTGGGTGGCTTCTTAAACGCTCCAATATTTCAAAGCTAACAGTAGCAGAGTGACTACCCACCAGACTTACCCGGTGTACCTGATCCACCGTTTTAAAACTGGCTGCCAGCACTTTAGTATTGAGTCCGTATTGAGCAATACTATCCACAATATATCCCACCACCTCAATTCCGTGCGACGAGATATTATCTAAACGATTTACGTACGGAGCCACCCAATCTGCACCGGCACGGGCAGCCACAAGTGCTTGCTGTTGCGTAAAAATAGCGGTTGCAGTTACGTTGATACCACTATCTTTAATCATTCTAATAGCTTTATAGCCCTCTTCGGTAACTGGAATTTTGGCAAAATAGTTATCGCCCAAACCATATTTCTTTTTATAAGCCTTTGCTTCGCGGAGCATATCCTCAGCTTTTCTGCTTATCATTTGCACATGCAACATTTTATCGCCTACTAATTCAACCAGCTGCGGCAAAATTTCGGACATGGGCTTATTTTCGGCTGCAATAATAGTTGGGTTGGTGGTAATTCCTTCGAGAGGGAAATAATAAAATAACTTTTTTAATTCTTCGATATTCGCGGTATCCGCTAAATAAATCATGAGTATGTTATTAAGATGAAAATTATATCAGTAATAGTGATTTGGTTCCGAACGAAAAATCGACTTCGTGTTCCGGAGAAAGAACAAAAGTATAAAGACTAAAATTGAGTAACAATAGCGTTAAGGATTCTTAACCTCAATATTTTGCAGGTAAAAAGTTACAACGAGAAAACGAATCATTTTCTCCAACTTTTTAAAACACCCTTAACTTCTAAAGGGATCTTTTCTATCACAGGGGTGTGTATTTATTTTCCCTTTAGAAAGTTAAAAGGTGCAGTAAGTTTAATGTATTGATATGATGTGTTGGTTAAAAAGAATTGTTCCTGACCTCGGTAGGAACAATTCTTTTTATTTTTTTTATTGATTATACATAATTCAATGCTTTAATATTAGCTAGTAAAAACTCTTCGGCTTCGATACTCCACAAGCCATGGTTTTTATCGCAAATATCGGCTAACATTTCATAAACACCATTATTTTTTCCGATGGTTCTAAATTCGGTAATGGGTGTTAATGGCATTTCTACATGGTTGTATATCAACTTTTTGCCACCGGGAATATTAGGCAAATTTAAGGTAGATTCAATCACAGCGTTCATACCGCCAATATGGGTTATCAAGCCGGCTGGATCCAAGCCTTTCGACATAATTTCCAGCGCTTCTTTCATGTCGTCGGTGTTACCACCGCTGGTTCCTACCACATGGGTATAGGCATAATGTACATTATAAAAATTCATCTTCGCCGAAAAGTCTGAATTTGATGGGCCGGCGAAAAAGTTAAGACAACCATCGAAACCGAGGATGGCATCGGCTTGCTCAACAACTGGGGCAACTGGGGCAAATACAAACACATCGTTATACCCATCAGCACCCGATATTTCTTTTAATCCTACAACGGCATCAGGCATTTGAGAGGTATTTACATATCTCAAATCAATTCCTTGCTTTTTGGCAAAATCAACAGTATAAAGGGTAGCGGCACGATCCAAACGGGTTTGGTCGATATCGGTAACCACCAGCAACGATGGTTTACGATCCTGACGGTGCAGTACATAATTTATGGCTGCCAATCCCATTGGACCCACTCCTGCCAATAAAGCCATTTTACCACCATCTACAATTTCCATGTTATGCACATAGGAGCCCGGTGTTGTATGGTAATTGGCATGTATGGCACCAATAACGCACGATAAAGGTTCAGAAAGAGAGGCAGGATAAAAACCTTTACCTTTATAGGGTAGCAGACAGCCTAGTTCCATTACCTCCTTGGGTATGATAACATAGGTGGCATCGCCTCCGATATGAGCATAGGAATATCCGGGTGCACTCAAAATACCCACAGGGCCATCTTTATAATTTAGTGCGGGTTGAATTGAAAATTTGTCGCCAACTTTAAACTCTGCTGCCCATTTGCTGCCCACTTCCACCAATTCTCCGGCAAACTCATGGCCTACAATAATTGGATTTTTATCCACATCGTTGGGCACCCTTTTGTGGTCGGTTCCCTGGCTAGCCGCTTTATAGGACGACATGCAAAGACTATCGCACACTACCTTGGCCAAAATTTCAGTGTCTTTGATCTGTGGCAACTCAAATTCTTCTAATCTCAAATCTTTTTTTCCGTACAAACGGACTGCTTTAGTCTTCATATCTTAATTTTTACGTTTATATAATCTAATAATTCATGGGGATGATCAATCATGTTAACATCAAAGGCCCCAACCGAAGGTTGGCCGTAGCCCCAGCTCACACCCAAGGGTATCATGCCTGCGACTTCGGCGGTTTGCATATCTACTAATGAATCGCCCACAAACAAAATATTTTTTGGCGGACAATGGATTCGTTTTGCAAAATGTAATGCTCCTTTAGGATTAGGTTTATGCGGAAAATGATTACTATGCCCTATCACACTTTCAAAACACCATTTATTAAAATAATGTTTAACCACTAGTTCGGTTAAGAGCTGCGGTTTATTTGTATTAATGGCCATAGGTATATTAGTATCCGTAATAAAGTCAAGCACTTTATCGATATTTGGATAAAGCTGACTTTTTACACTAATGTTTTCGCGATAATAATCCTCATATACCTTTAAATAACGCAGTGTATCGCTGTTACGTTTTTCAGGTGGCAGGGAAGCTTCAACCAAAGTACGGGCTCCATTGCCTATCCATCCCACATAATCCTTTAACAAATGAAGGGGATAACCAAATTCCTGCAACATCATGTTGTTAGCATCCGCAATATCCTCGATGGAATTGAACAGCGTACCGTCTAAATCAAAAATTACCGCTTTTATTTCCATACATTTTAAATTAGTACAAAGTATCAAGATATAAGTATCAAGATATAAGTATCAAGATATAAGTATCAACATTATTTGCATTGCTTAGTTCAACATCTCCTGTCCGCCTGTAACAGGGACCGCTTGTCCGGTTTCGTATTCTTGTTCCATGATATAATACACGGCTCGCATCACATCAATTACGGTACAACCACGGCCAGCAGGCACTTGAGCTTCGTAAAACGCTTTTACATCATCAATGGATTTGGCTCCTTTTACTTTTCCGGCGTTGAGATATTGCACAAACAATCCTTTTTCGGGATCGCTCCAAAGAGGACCATCGAAAAAATTGCCCGGACAAACCGAGTTAACCTTTACCCGCGAGGGCATCAGCTCCAAGGCAAATGATTGTGTCAAGCCCAATCCACCAAATTTACCTCCGGCATAGGCAAAATTACGATTGCTGCCTTTAAGGCCTGATTTGGAGTTAATTTGAATGATATCGGCAAAATAACCCGGCTTATGTGCTGTTTGAAGTTTCAATACGGAGGAAGCATATTTGGCGCAATAAAAATAGCCCGTATAGTTCACTTTTGTCATGAGTTCAAAAGCCTCAGGTGTCATCTCTTCAAGTCCTCCTGCACGCAGTATTCCTGCGTTGGAGATTATTACATCGAAACCACCAAACTCGCATACCGTTTTATAAATCAATTCCTGCACAGAATCGGGATTGGACACATCAGCCTTTACAAAATAAGCCTTGTTGTTCTTAGCTTGTTTATTAAGTTCTGTGGCATATTTCTGTCCCAATTCTTCATTTAGGTCGGCAATAACTACGTTACCGCCATCATTAAAAATATGCTCTACCAATCCACCTCCAAAACCTTGTGCTCCTCCGGTTATGATAACGGTTTTTCCGCTTACTCTGCCTGTACCAGCCGCGTTTTTATCAGTAGATTTATTACTCAATAAAGAATCTACCTGACACGCACTTTCGGCAACGGCCACAACACCCAATCCTTTTAAATGGATTATTTGTGGCAACTTACCATGCGCGGACTTATATTGCTTTACCTCTTTTTTAAAACTTTCAATCACAAGCTGAGCGTCATCCTCGGTAGCCACCACAATCTGGGCTATCGATGAATCAGTATCTGCCGATATTTTGGCCACCTTTACTTTATCTTCGGACAGAATCATGCGAATTGCCGGAAGTATAGAAACTATTTTTTTATCTATTGCCATTTGTTTTTTGTTACTATTATTTTTCAATTTTTAAGAAACGGGAATATTACCGCTGTTCTACCCCCTACCTGCCTGCTGTTCTACCCCAAACCTCCCGCATGACTGCCGGCAGGCAGGAATCCTCGCGGAACTTCTTCGATTTACCCCTAAATCCCCTAAAGGGGACTTTAGTCCTCCTCAAATCTGGGAACTGTATTCTTATACGGACAGAGCTGCAAATCGAAGCCCCTTTAGGGGTTGAGGGTTACAAAGCAGTAAATCAGCCCCCTTTAGGGCTGGGGTATATATTCTCTTATATTTTTAAAAAGAAAACCTTAAATTTTCCGTCAGTCACTATTTACGCCAAATATTTACTAATCACTGCATGTCCTAGTTCTACAAAGTGTTGCAGACTATCGCCATTCCTTTCGCCATTAGGTTTCAAGAAACCGGCTTGACCTTTTGCCATTAAATATTGATGAGCTGCCACTACGCAGGCTCCCTGGTACGACAATTCCTTTAAATCATCATCCAAATCCACATGCCCGCGGGTTTCTATCGTTAAAGGAATCATTTCGGGTGTGTTGTGCTCGGTGCCAAAGGTTACCAGTATTTCGTTATCCCAGAAAAAACGGGCATATTCTTTTAACAGTTTTAAACCGTTTCGGTTGGGGATAAACTCTATCGAATAGATACCTCTTGCTTTCAAGTCTTTTAAAAGCTTCTCCTTATCGTTTTCGAAATCGGTATATTCGTCTTTGGCATTATCAGCCAGTAGCGGGTAGGTTGGGATGCCTCCGGCATTAAGGATGATGGCCTTTACTTCTGGCACACTCAAAAAAGCTTTGGGATCCTCTTCAACAAAAGCGCTACCACCAGCTTTTAGCAACATACCTCTTATCTCATTTTCTACCGAGGAGTTATCGTTTAAGTCTGCTATAGAAGCCTTACCTCCATAGAGTTCCTCCAGGAATACTTTACGATCGCCGGAAGAAGTATATTTATCGAAAGCCTTTACTCTAATAATTTTAGCGATATGTCGCTCGCGCACCTGATCCACCGCATATTTTTCAAATATTTCGGCCATCGTAATTTTAATATCCGAACCCATTTCAGTTAAAATGTGCTGTACCTTTAAAACCATGGCTTCCACCTGCTTTAAAGTCTCGGCCTTAACTGCGTTTAATTGCGAAGCAAATGGTTCATCCAGTTTAGGCGGAAAAGAAAGGCCTTTCCCAGATAAATAAGTACGTCCCGGATTACCAGGATCGTTCACTTTTAAGCCTTTTTTTTGATCGTCAACGTTTAGGGCAATAAATTCGATATTAAAAAGAGGAAATACCTTGTTTTTATGTGCCTGCTCATTGAATTCCTCATAGCCATCGGTGGTATAAAAGTCGTTAATTCCCAAGGCCTTTATCTTTTCCTGTTGAGCCATTTCAAATATTTGAGAAATATTTTTAAAAGCACTGAAAGAGTATGGGGTGTGGATATGGGCATTCACTTTTAAAATATCGTTGTTGCCTTGGGCTTTTTGCCAAGCCAGCAATTCTGTTTTATCGGGAAGTGTTGATAGGTTTTTCATATGTTGTAAGGTAATATTAAGATTCAAGCATTGCTTTAATGCCAGTCTAAAGTTGAACCCCGACAGGGTTCTATTTACTATTTATACAATACCACGGGTTTCACCCGTGGTTATTTATGTTAAATCCTTTCAGGATTTCCTATATTATATTCTAAACAATAAAATAGTTCAAATGCCCATTCAAGACATCTGAACTATTTGTTATAGATAAATTATATTCCCAGTTTGCTCCTGCGGATAATTTCGGCGTTGGTGAAATTATTTTTCACGGTATGACCTTTCAATGGAACAATTTTTTCGTGAATGGCATCTATGATCCACTCTTTACATGGGAAGAAATACTCTTCGAGCTCGTAGGCTGGTGTTATCCAGTTGCGTGATCCAACCACTACTGGAGGTGCATCCAGCTCGTCAAAAGCCAGTTCAGTAATACGTTGTGCCATATCTTTAAGGTACGAACCTCTTTCGGTGGCATCACTGGTAAGCAGGATACGTCCTGTTTTTTTCAACGATTGAACAACCAACTCGTAGTTAAACGGTACCAGTGAACGGGCATCAATAACCTCGGCCGACATACCATATTTTTCTTGTAATTCCTCAGCAGCCTCCAATGCACGATACAAAGTAGCACCTATAGATAAGATGGTAATATCTTTTCCTTCACGTTTGATATCAGCTTCGCCAAATGGAATTTCGTAATAGCCTTCGGGCACACCCTCGGTATGGAATTGCTCGCCTATATCGTATATTCTTTGACTCTCGAAGAAAATAACCGGATCGGTACCTTGCAGGGCACTGTTCATCAATCCTTTGGCGTCATATGGCGTAGCAGGGAAACAAACCTTTAATCCAGGGATATGTGCCACCAACGACGACCAGTCCTGTGAATGCTGCGCTCCATATTTTGAACCTACGGACACACGGATTACAACCGGCATTTTAATTACATTACCCGACATGGCTTGCCACTTGGGTAATTGGTTAAACACCTCATCGCCACAACGTCCAAGGAAATCGCAATACATTATTTCAGGTATCACGCGGCCACCGCACATGGCATAACCAATGGCCGTACCCACGATAGAAGCTTCCGAAATAGGCGAGTTAAACAAACGGTGGTAAGGCAAAGCCTCGGTCAATCCGCGATATACAGCAAAAGCACCACCCCAATCCCGGTTTTCCTCGCCATAGGCAATCAAAGTAGGATCTTTATAAAAACGATCGGCAATGGCTTCGAACAAACCATCGCGTAATTGATATTGTTTTAGTTTTGAGAACGGTTTACCGTCTTTATCCAGCGCAAAACGCTCCTTTTTGGCAATCTGCTGTACTCTTAGGTTTTCTTCCAAAGGATGATTCACATCCACAGGGCGATCTTCCATTTTATCCATGCTACCGTTCGAGAACATCATATCACCAATGATTTCAGGATGTTTAACCAAATCCATTAATGGCGATACTTCATCATCGATAGCCAATTTCATGGCATATTTCATCAATTCGGTAATATCCGACTTCATGGAATCCAAGTCTGCTTGCGTTGCAATACCGCCAGCTATCAGCTCTTTTCCATAGGCCAAAATACAATCCTGTGCTTCCCAAGCTTCTATCTCCTCTTTAGAACGATACGAAGAAGCATCGGAAGGTGAGTGTCCGCTATATCTATAAGTTAAAACATCCAGAAGAACTGGTCCTTTTTTGTCTTTCAGCAACTCCATTTTACGTTGGTAGGCATCTATAACGGCCAATGGATTGTAACCATCCACACGTTCGGCGTGCATGCTATCGCGATTTACACCTGCACCAATACGGGCAGCTATATCGTAACCCATGGTTTCGCCAGCGGTTTGACCACCCATACCATACTGGTTGTTCATGATGTTAAATATGATGGGCAATCCACCTTTGTGCGCGCCTTCCCACAGTTCGTTAAACTGATCCATGGCAGCAAACGAAAGTCCTTCCCAAACTGGGCCACAAGCCATAGAAGCGTCACCAATGTTGGCCACTACTATTCCCTTTTTTTGGTTTACCTTTTTGTATAAAGCAGCACCCACGGCAATATCGCCCGATCCACCTACAATGGCGTTGTTAGGATAAACACCAAATGGGGTAAAGAATGCGTGCATAGAGCCACCCAAACCTTTGTTAAAGCCTGTTACACGTGCAAAAACTTCGGCCAATGTACCATACACCAAAAACTTACGTGCCAAAGATCTTATATCGCCATCATGATTTTTAGAAACGATATTGAGGGTAGCCCCATCAAAAAAGTTTTTCATGATGTCGTTTAACTGCTTATCATCAAGCTTATTGATAGCCGACATACCTTTGGCCAATATTTCGCCGTGCGAACGGTGCGAACCAAAAATAAAATCATCTACCGACAGATGAAAAGCCATACCCACAGCTGCTGACTCTTGCCCTATGGAAAGGTGAGCAGGCCCAGGGTGATTGTATGCAATACCTTCATATTCGCCACGAATCTTAATATCATTGATCATGGTTTCGAACTCGCGGATAAGCGCCATGTCATGATAGATACCAATCAACTGCTCCTTGGAGTAATTGGATTTTTCTTCTTTCATGGTTTTTTTATACGCGTTAACCGGTATATCCTTGAACTTTAATGTGGATGACTTTCGGACCTCTGATGGGTCTATAAATTGACACTTTGGCATATTTTTAGATTATTAGATTGTTAGATAATAGATTGTTAGGTGTTAGCTGATGGCTATTAGCTATTGGCTATACGCTATAAAATTAATGACTGAAATCGAACACGGTTTCTTTGAAAATCTCAGAAATGGTAGGATGAGGAAACACCACTTCCTCCAGTTCTTTAAGAGTAAGCTCGGCTTCTATGGCCATGCAAGCACCGTATATCATTTCGCTCGATGGGTTGCCCAGCATATGAACACCTAAAACCTCGCCATACTTAGGGCCCACCAACACTTTGCACAAGCCCGAACCACCTTCGTTTTCGGCAATAAATCGTCCTGCATACGCCATAGGCAATTTGGACAATTTATATTCGATACCTTTGGCTTTGGCCACCTCTTCAGTAAGACCTACGCCAGCAATTTCGGGATTGGTATAAACAACCGCTGGTATGCCGTTGTAACGCATCTTGTCCTCACGACCACACAGGTTATTTACAACAACTTCGCCTTCGCGACTGGCCGTGTGTGCCAATAACGAAAAGCCAGTTACATCTCCGGCAGCAAATACATTGGGAATGTTGGTTCGCATTTTTTCGTCCACCTTAATGCCTCCCCTGTGCAACTCTACGCCTAGGTTCTCTAAACCAAAACCAGCCGTTACAGGCTTGCGGCCTACGCTGACAAGGATTTTTTCACCAGATAAAGTGGTTGTTTTTCCATCTTTTTCAAAAGTAACGTTATTGCCATCTATCTTTGTAACCTTAGACGACATATTAAATTCAATACCCTTTTTAGTATAAATCTGGCGAAGCATAGTGCTCATTTCCAAATCCATACCGCCAACTATTTCATCTAACATTTCAACTACCGTTACTTTGGTACCCAAACTATTAAAAAAACTGGCGAACTCCATACCAATAACGCCTCCACCAATCACAATCAATGATTCGGGTTTCTCCTTTAACTGAAGCGTTTCACGGTTGGTAAGAATAATGTCGCTTTTTGGATCCAGACCTGGAATAGGCGGTATAAAAGCTTCCGAACCTGTACATATTAACAGGTTGGAAGCGATTACCTCTTCTTCAGCTGCGGCAATCTCGATACCCCGTTGGGTACGGCCTTTGATAATAGC
>JAGXIO010000024.1 GCA_024635555.1 Saccharicrinis sp. | reverse complement strand
ATGCGGTGATGCAAAACTAGTTCCAACGCCTAGCCAATAAGTATTATCGCTGCCATTGCTTAAAATCATATCATATTGCCAATATATCTGTGGATAAAAATCATCATCGCCTCCTGGTGCGGCAATATCCACCAGCGATTTTCCATAATCAGTATAACTTGCAGGAAAATCAAGGAATGGTTCTATACCGGCCAAATAATCCCTAGCCCAATAATCGGGAGCAGTTGCTGAAACTGCAATTACATTATTCAATTCTGCGGGTAATTTCATTAAGGCGCCATTTCCGTCATAATTGGCAGCTCCATTTCCGGCAGAACATACTATTACAACCCCTTTTTTATGCGCATAATCTACGGCGCGTTGTTGTGCATGAATGAGTTCCTGGATATATACCGCCGGAACTTTTTGTAATTCACCATTATCATCAATAAAAAACCCGTTTTTACTTACGGTAGCTCCCAAACTCATGTTGATAACATCGGCTCCATTGTCGGCAGCATATACAATTCCTGCATTAATCCAACTAAAATCGCCTGATCCTGTGAATTCTGAAAGCACTTTAATAGCGACAATTTCAGCATGTGGCGCCACACCAATTACATCACCTCCGCCATCCGCGGCAGCAACAATTCCAGCGACAAAAGTACCATGGTTAAAATATGCTCCTGGTTGTATATTCCAGTCTTCTCCCGGAACAAATGAAACAGAAAGAGATGAATTTAAATTGGGTGCCAAATCGAGATTATCGGCATCAATACCGCTATCTAAAATAAAAACTTTTGCATCTTCACCGGTTACACCTACATTCCATGCTTCCGGCGCATTGACAGCATCCAGACCCCATTGTAAATAAAATCTAGGTTCATCATCGCCTATGCTAGGTGGATTAGCCATTGGTTGAACATTTTCCGGTTCCAGCCATCTGGCATTGTAGTCAGGAACTACTGAGCGCACTCCAGAAATCTTTCCAACTTTTTTATCAAAGTTCGATACCGTTGGTTTGACAACCACTACGCCGATTTCCGGTAAGGAGTTAACGATTTCACCATACTTGGTGAGCTCACCAACTAATCCATCGGGAAGTGTTTCCGATTTTGTAATAACCATAAAGTTATTGCTTTTAGCACTTTTTAGTGCTACAGATCCGAGATCGTCAATAGTTTCTGTTTGAACAAAATCTTTTTGACATCCCATAAGTACCCCAATAATTAAAATTCCTAATACTTTAATTACTAACTTCTTGTTTGCAAAAAATGGATCCTTCATATTAATGTTAATTTTTGGTTTGTAAATACAATTTACAACAATTGTAATTCAGATCATAAAAAAATGTTCTTTGAAATAGAATTTGAATAAAGAATCATGGAATAGATATTAGATGTGCAATGCGGGAAATGATATACAGTTTTGATAATGGTTTTATCAATCGAATCAAGCAATACCGGAGGTAATCGGAAAACATTTGTTATCAAAAGAATGGGTTAAGTATCCAAGCAAAAATAATTTTTAACCGTAAAAAGATCCTGTAATTTTAAGGTTACAAAGTGAAATTGATTTTTGGAGTTTATTCCTAAATCAAAATAATTGACTATCCAATCGCTTTGATTTAGGAATTTTTTGTCGGGCAGCAAAATGTAGCCTGAGCTACGAGGCATTTTTGCTGCAAAATAAACGTAGTATTTGCAACAATCACTACCCAATCTTTATCGTATAAGCCTTTTGGATCTGTGCCCTTTATTTCACCGTTGTTTATTGCCAAGCGAATCCCATCCAGAAACACCCACGAAAGGACTTACTGAGCGATCTCACATCAAACAAATACTTACCTCTGTTTCTGGAGTGTTTCCACTTGCCATCTTGCAATAGTGCCCCTGCTGGCACAATGAAATAAATGTGCGGATGATAATGAAGATTTTGTCCCCATAGCCTGTCCCGCTCTGCGGGATGTGCAATATGGCTGTTGCACCAATGCGGCCACCAATCCACTTTTTATCTTTACCGAAGTCGCTCAACACACTCCATGCCGTGTGAAACAGGAGGTTATACATCGGTTGTTGATTGTTTATAAACAAATTGACTATTACACTATTACAACAATATCAAGACCCACCAAGGAATTAACAGGGTTGTTCCTGCAAATATTTGCAGGCGACTTCCCAAATAAGTTTTGTTGCTTCGCAACAAAAAGAGGTAAGTTTTGTTAAGGCAATTACCGAATGAATGTTATAAAAAAGGGCTAACTGTTACATTAATCCCCATTCTATCGGGTCAGGTTTATTCCTAAAAGGTTGCTCCTCAGCAAAGCCTTTGTCCGCTTAGCGTGACAAAGTAAAGATAAAACACTTTCTGAATTTCAACTAAGAAAGTGGTATATGTGGTCTAAAGAATGGGGTGTATTATACTGGGTTAATCGTATGGTCATCGTAAAATAGAAATCATTAAGAGAAAGAAATTATGGGAAAGCACATTTTAAGAGTTGTCAAGGTAGTGTCAAAAATGGCACTGGCCAGCATAGCAGTGATTTCACTTCTCACCGCGTGCTCAAAGAGCGATGAGCCCAGTGCAAACGGGAAAAATCAAAAAGGAATTTTTGAATATGCCATAACCGGAGGAATTTCAAAAAATATTAAGGGTACAGAAGCTGAGTTTTTTGTAGATAATGGGCATTTCTACCTCATTCTTAATGAAGCTTCCGATCATCTGTCAATTCAAGTTTATACAGCGCCCATTGCTGAAACGAGCTACTTGATGCAAAGTGAGGGGAATGCAAATGTGCAAACAGGGAGTATATTCACCAGTGATTTTCACAGCTTCATTACTAATTTCCAAACCGGGGGGTCAGTAAGTTTGTCAAGTGTAAAGGAAAATGTAATCATTGGAAGCTTCAATCTGCTTATGGATGACAACAGCCCCACCGCAGCCATAACTGTAAATGTATCCGGCACTTTTACTGCCATCAAAAGAGCAGATTAATCCACTCTGACTTATTAAAACGACGAAATCAAAAAAATTGCTGCCATGACCAGAACTATCATTTTCTTCTATTTAGTCTTCATATTTATCCCTACCCAAACTGAGGCACAGGTGATCTGTAACGATTTTGCATTTGACGGCGTATCACCTGGGCCATTTGGCCACAACACGGAATATGTTGATATGGCTCTGGGAACGAGTGGCAGTATCTATATAGCCGGCACCTACACCGATGAGACTGGTCCTAAAGAACTGATAACGAGACTGTATGCCAATGGATTACCCTATCCAAGCTTTGGTATAGGGGGCACTTATATTTTGAATAGCCCAACAAAAACGGTTACCTCCATTGCTACCAATGGCAGTTCGCTGGCTATTGGCTCTAGTAATAGAGAGCTGCACAGGGTAAATTTGAATGGTTTTGCATTAGGCACGAACGCCCTTTCCAATGGGACTAGTGAAATTATTTCGAACGATAATAATTTTTATATACTTCATCCGGATTTCGATTCATTCACTATCTCAGCATTCAATAATTCGGGAAATGCGCTCACCAGTTTTGGTAATGCCGGTAATGTAAAGATTGACTATCCTGAATTCAGAGTAGATTTTTCTGGCTCGTGTCACATAGCGCTTACCCTAGATGGTAAATTTATGGTTGCTATGGTGCAGAAGGTCTACCCTGAGATGGGAGAAGATCATGAAATTGTCATCTACAGATTATTGAATGACGGTACATTGGATACTACCTGGGGCAATAACGGAATACTAATAGAGCCTGAGCACAAAACTTATCAAATAGGGGATCTATTGGTAAATGGAAATGGGAAAGTGGTGGTTACGGGTAATTTTAAGGTGGAAGGTGAAGTTACCCAACTTATCACTCATCGATGGAATGATGACGGTACATTTGATACATCTTTTAGTGGTGGCGGCATTGCTTTCCATGACGATGAGGTCATCGTAAACAGTATGGTCGCTGCAGAAAATCACGAGCTACTATTCGTTGGTAAAACCGATGAGACTGACAGTAAATTTGTATTGGGTGGATATGATAATGTGGGAAATAACAATTCAGGGTTTTCAACGAAAAAATTTCTTCCAACGGATCCATTTATTCAAAATGGATCATTAGAAAAATTTCTTCTTCTTCCATCGGGTAAACTTCTAGCTTGCGGTAAAGTAACCTTAACGGATGGTTCGAAGAGAGGAATTGTTATTCGGATAAATAGCGATGGCACTCTGGATACTAATTTTGCCGAAAATGGAGTCTATATGCCCAACGTAGTACAACAGGGGGCTGATGTGTCGATAGCCAAGCAAGATGATGGTAAACTTGTCACTGTTGGCGGTCATGCTTTTGATGATACAAATGGTGGGCTTGTGGCGCCAGCCATTGCCAGATTTTTGCCAAATGGCAAATTGGATGAGTCTTTTGGGTACCGAGGTGGCAGTTTCAATCAGAATTTGGGAACTGATATTAATAACAATCCATATAGTGGGGTGTATAAGAATGTATCAATACTTCCTAATGGGAAAATGATGGCTTTTGGCCAATTGGGAAATGAAAGGGGTTTCCTCTTGGCCAGGTATACGGCCGAGGGTGAGCCAGATGTTGGGTTCGACGGTGACGGCTATATGACTGTTTTTGGTTACACATGTAGCTCTGGCTGCAAAAATCGGTTTGGATATGGTGATGTAGACTCCGAGGGGAAAATTGTGCTGATCGTTGCGGCAGGCAGCGGCAACTATCCGAATCCGAAAGTAATGCGTCGATTGCCCAATGGCACCGCCGATCCTTCCTTTGGCCCCGGCGGTTTTGGTGAGATATCCATTGATCTAAGTCCTGTTTTCGAGGGGTTTACAACCGGCACAATATTTCCAGACAATAGTATCTTGGCAGGTGGTTATGTTTATAAATTACCTGAGGCCATAACATTTAGCACTTTTGCCAAAATCACTTCAAACGGAAATTTAGATACCAGTTTTGGTGACAATGGAGTCGTTTACTACAAGCCGGAAGGGTCGCTGGGTGCATCAAATTTAATCGTGAAAACCCAAGAGGATGGCAGTATACTTTCATTGTTTGAGTACACGGACAGTGACAGTAAGCTCAGATATGGTGTGGTAAAGTTAAAATCAAACGGGCAAATTGACACAAGCTTTGGCACTTCAGGTTTTATAGAATTTAGCCCCCTTGACAATAAACCCAGAACTGTGGACGGATTGAACATTGACAGCAAGGACAATATCCTCATCACCGGCAGCATACAAAATATAGGCGGCGTAACCTCCAAGTTCGATGCATCAGGTGCGTTTGTAAAAACATATTCATATACTTTGAAAGCTCTTCCAACCGGCCAGCCACTTCTGACGAAAGATGACCAACTTGTACTGGTGGCCGATGGCGTAAGGGAAGGTTTTGGGATTGTCTGTTACAATTTGGAAACGCCCACTTGTGCCCCGGGCGAAGAGATTAATATTTTGGAACAGCCAGCCAGCCAGGTAGTAGATGCTGGGGTGACAGTTACGTTTTCATTTGTGGCTACCGGTGCCAACCTTACCTATCAATGGAAAAAGAATGAAGTGAAAATACCCGGCGAGACAAGTGCTACATTGGTATTATCGGATGTATCAATGGCTGATAAAGGTTTATATTATTGTGTTATATCAAACGCTTGCGATGTTCAATTTACCAGTTCAGTCATACTTGTTGTGAACGTTATTACAGGTTTGGAAGGGCCGGATCAAAATAATATTATGGTCTATCCCAATCCATCATCTGGCAAAATACGCTTTAGTGAAAACTTTGCCCAAAATACAATTTTAGATATCTATGGTATTGATGGTGAAAAAATCTCATCTATATCAGTAAGGCAAGGGGATAATGAAGTTGACATTAGTACACTAAATAATGGTTTGTACTTACTGATGATAAATAGGGGCAATACTAGAAGTGTCCAACGAATTATCATCCAAAAATAAAATGACTTGCTTGATTGTAGGGTGTTAGGTAAAGGTTAGCAAAAGTAAGCTATGCAACCATGGTGTTGTAACTAAGCCTTTACCATTACTCAACCATCCCCTTTTTCCAAATGGTATTGATGTCCCTTAGCTTTTCAAGATTTTCATCGGGATTACCATTAAGAAGCAGCATGTTTGCTTTACTGCCAACCTGTAGCAACCCAACAGGAATACGCCAAGCTTTCGATGGATTCCCGGTAGCTGTCTTTAGCACCTCGACATTGCTCATGCCGCATTGGCTGTAGATGATGAGCTCATTTATTAAGTCATCGCCCCAATTCAAGTCAAAGTTGCCATTATCGGTTCCAGCCAATAAGGTAATCCCAGCTTCGTGAACCTTCTTTATACTTTTTTTTATTTCAGACATTCGAGATCTCCCTCTGTAAGGTGAATATCCTTGTGCCTATCTCTGCTGCATCTACGATTTCGGTACTGTCCCTTCTTAAAAAAAAGAAAGGCTTTGGACTTCGGCAGCATGTGGTACCTCATCCGACCTGATGGCCTCGGTATGTAGTACCTGTTCATCAGTACCGGAATTTGTCGTCGGTATTTGCTCATTCTTCAATCGCAAATAATCTTCACTCCCAAGGTCATCCTTGGCGACTACATTTTTGCATACGCAAAAAGAGCCACTTGCTAACGGTTCGGAACTGCTTGTCCGGTAGTTTTATCGTATGGGATTACTTCCGCCCATGATAGCCTCCCGTAATTCTACGGGACAAGTCCTTCCGAACTAGATTCGGAAGGACTTTATCCTGTGGAATATTAGCAAGCTATTCCACAGGGTAAACCCTCTGGATAAAATACACTACAGCCTTTGGTTGATTGAAGATAATTTGTATTTTTAGACTTTTCCAACAACTTCCGGCTGTGTGCACTGCTGCTCAAGCAGGGCACACCCTAATAAATATAGGTCATTTGGTGCATAGTGTTAAATTTGAACATGAGTACATATAATAAAACATATAGCGACTTGATAGTTAGGAGCTTTGAAATGCCAAACGCCCCATATTATCACCGTTAGCGGTCAGCTGAAGAAAATCATATTTTGCAATGAAAGTCAAAAAATCAAGAGACAATTATTTCGGACTGAACTTCATCGCAACAGGAGATGAAACGGACGGAAAGTATTTTTTAAGCGAAACGATAATCCCAGCGGGAGATTTGGGGTCACCGATTCATACTCATTCAAAAGAGGACGAAGGATTTTATATGAAAAAAGGAGAATTGGTTTTTCACGTTGAAGGAGAAAAAATAAAATTAAGAACAGGAGAATATTTGAATATTGAAAAGGGAGAAAAGCATACGTGGAGAAATGAATCTGAATCTGATGCAGAACTCATCGTAACTTTTGTTCCCGCAGGAATTGAAAATATGTTTAAGGAACTTGAATCTGATATGAGCAACATTAATGCAATTGGAAAAAAATATGGGACAGACTTTCAGATTGAACGCTAAAAAAACATCACGGTAAACAATGAAAATAGAGAAGATAAAAGCATTTGACGGACAACATTGCGAAACAACTGCGACAGGAACTTTATTAAGACAACTGAACATTGAACTTTCTGAACCTATGCTTTTCGGTTTAGGCGAAGGACTTGGATTTATTTTTTGGAATATGAAGACAATGGATTTTCCATTTATTGGTGGACGAGTAAAAACCGACCTTTTAACTCAAAATATTGCAAAAAATCTAAATCTTGAATTGACCGTTAAGGAAACTTCATCTGTTCAAAAGGCTTGGGACAACGTAAAAGAACTAATTGACAAGGGGAAAGTAGTCGGCTTAAAATTAGACTGTTACCATTTGCAATATTTTTCTCGACCATTTCATTTTGCAGGGCATTATGTTGCAATGTACAACTATGACAACGAAAATGCTTTCTTGGTGGACACCAAACAGCAAGGCGGACAAGTAAAAACAAGTTTGAAAAGTTTAGAGTTGGCAAGAGCGGAAAAAGGACCAATGTCATCTAAAAACTTATTTTATACAATTAACAGGACTGACAAAAACTTTGACCTAAAAGAAGCGATTATTACAGCGGTAAGAAATAACGCAACTGATTATTTAAATCCACCGATTACAAACATTGGCTATAAAGGAATTTTAAAAACCAGCAAAGAAATAATCAAATGGTTTAATACAAGTAAAGACATTGAAATCGAATTTAAAGCTTGTGCAATGATGATGGAAAAAGCAGGAACAGGCGGAGCATTATTTAGAAACTTGTACCGAGACTTTTTAAAAGAAAGTTACGACTTGCTTAAACTTGACGAACTAAAATCAGGACACAAAGCATTTATTGAAATTGCTGAACTTTGGACTTCACTTTCTCAACTATTTGAGAAAGTGAGTAAAACGAAAGACTTTAAATGTATTCAACAAGCATCAGACATTTTAAAAACAATATCGGACAAAGAAAAAAGGACAATGGAATTATTGACAACAATAAAGCCGAGCCGCTAACAAATAAGCATCGTTTTACGGCCTAAGCCGAAATATGTGCTTCATGTTGCACTAAAGCCCATTCCTGAGCTACTGCTTATATAGTGTGGAATTGATTTTTGGAGTTTATTCCTAAATCAAAATGATTGACTATACAATCGCTTTGATTTAGGGTTTTTTTTTGCCTGGCAGCAAAATATACCAGAATAATGTCAACAAGCCCGAAAAATAACCGATGCAGTATGCCATAAGACTGTTTTGACCCAAATTGCCTTGCTTGAAGTCCTCATAGGTAAAGCCGCCTTCGTCCAATATAATATTGTCCTTTATACCCCGCATTTCAGCCTCACAATAATTTTGAATATTAAATCAACACTCAACTTTTTCAGTATCTTGGTCGAACAAAGGATAAAATCCTTATACGTTAAGTGGCATAATAAAAACTCCCAACTCTAACTAAATTCAAAGTTATTTGGAATTGTTATCTCTTAAGATAACTTTGTCAATGAGCAGACAAATCATACCAAATTCTAATGAAAAAATTGTAATTGAATTTAATTGGCTGTACTATAATACAGCCACATCTAAAATAATTGTTAAAATTATTTTGAGTTTAAAAGAAATTGGGAATGAAATGGAAATTAATTGGTACTACAAAAAGGATTTTGACTTAATAGCGGATAAAGGAAAAGAGATTAAAGAAATTTTGGATGTAAACCTAAACTTAATTGAATTGTAAAATATTTAGGCACGACGGAAATGATTATTATATCTCATTATCACCTCATAGTTCGTTAAAAAAAAGTCATAATCGTTTTAACTCCGTATTGGATTCAATAGGTATAGTAAAGAAAAAGGTTGATCCGTTGGTGCCATCCGAAACCAGCCAAATGCGACCTTTCATCAATTCAACAATGCTTTTTACTATTGATAACCCCAATCCAACTCCACCCGCGTCCGTCAATGTTAGGTTTATCTTACCCTGTCTGAAGCGCTCAAAAATTGCTATTTGCTTATTCAATGGAATCCCTACACCGGTATCTTTAACCCAAAACATAACTAGAGAGGTATCTACTGTTTTGCAGCCCAGCTCAATTTCTCCATGCGTAGTATATTTAAAGGCGTTATCAATTAAATTATTGAGAACCTGTTTTAGACGAATGGGATCAGTGTGCAAGAAAACCATATTCAGTGATTCATCGACAACATATTTAAATGAAATATTTTTTTTACTGAACACTTTAATCTGATTCGCCAAAAACGAAGTATAAACGCTCCAAACAAAGTCATTTAGAAGAATTCGTTCAGGAAAAAGCATCATCTGTCCCATTTCAAGTTTCGAGATATCCAGTATGTCGTCAATTAACCGCAATAAACTAAAAGCATTTTCAGTTATGATAGATGCGTATTTTTGTCGGTACTCTAAAGGTTCCTGATCATTACAAATTAAATCGGAAAAACCGATGATAGCATTCATCGGTGTGCGTATTTCATGACTCATATTTGCAAGAAATGCGCTCTTCAACTGATCCGATTCAATGGCTTTTTTCATGGCTTGGTTCATAACCCGATTTGCTCGTTGTTTTGTCATATTTACCCAAACCAATAAAAAAATTATCAAAAGGAAGACCAAAATTATAACAGCATTCCACAAAATTAACTGATAGTACTTTTGAAAAAATGAAATAGGTTTATTGATTATTGTGGCATCGCTAGGCACTAAGGATAAATCAATTTTGTATTTAGTCAGTAAATTATAATCAAACAAACCATTTAACTTAGAAGATACCAGCCGTTCTTTTGGTTTATTTCCCATCAATATTTTTTTAACCAATTGTGCGGTTTCTACCCCATGAGTCTCATTCCTAATGAAATAACCACCTGTATATCCTGGGATATTAATTACGTGGCTCGAAAACGCAGGAATAATAGCGTTTTTGGCCACCAACTCTGACATCTCGTAGTTATTAGTCGGTTTTCCACTGCCATCAATATTGATTCCATCGTAATACAGAATTGCATTGTTTTGGTTTAGTTTTCTTATTCGATCTGCTAACGTTTCCTTATAAACAGAATCAATAACATCCAACTTATATTGAGAATGTTGAGAAATAAAATCCTTGGCAATTTTTGTATACACTTTACCCATTTCCGAACGGTCGGTTACAAAATAAATTTGTTCGATTTGCGGAAAAATCTGCATAAAGATAAAGAACGACCGACTAAATGCATCTGCTTCCACCACTCCATACAGATCATCTTTAATAATTTGATATTCCTCGGGATTCGATATTCCGCAAAAAACAATAGGAGCGTCCTTAAAAAAGGAGTGTTTCTTATAATCGAGAATGAAATCGAGGGCTGCATTATCTGCGGCTACTACCAAATCAATTGGTATCTCTCTGTATTTGTCATTCAAATAAGTAACCACGACACTTTTTAAATCATTATATACAACTCTTTTGCTATCAAGAAATTCAGTATAAATGCAGATGCTATCATCGGATTTAAAATAGGAACTAAATCCTTCCAGTACCCCGTCAGACCATTTATTTCCAAAGTGATAGGAGTTTATATAGAGAATATTAACTTTTTTGTTGGAGGTAGCAAAGCCATTAAAAGAGTTGAAAAGAAGTGATACGCAGATAAAAAAGAAATAAAGAGGTTTCATT
>JAGXIO010000179.1 GCA_024635555.1 Saccharicrinis sp. | reverse complement strand
TATTACGGAAAGGTATCCGAAGTATTTGTTCAGAAACAAGAGAGCGGCCGTATCATACTGAAGGCACGCGACGTGGTATATAAATTCAACGATAAGCAAGTTGGCATACATGCTTTTAGCTTTGCCGGACGATCGGGCCAGCTAGTGGGTATTATGGGCGGCAGTGGAACAGGTAAGTCAACCCTGCTCAACGTGCTCAATGGCAGTTATCGCTTGTCTGGTGGTTCCATACAAATTAATGGCCTGGACATACACCAACAAAAAGAAGCACTTAAAGGGGTTATCGGATATGTACCTCAGGAAGATTTGTTAATTGAAGAGTTAACGGTATTTGAAAACCTGTATTTTAATGCCGAGCTATGTTTTAGCGACTTTACCAAACCTGAGATTGTAAACCTGGTAGAAACGGCTCTCAACGATTTTGACCTTGTTGAGGCGCGCGACTTGGTAGTGGGCAGCCCCCTCAATAAAATATTAAGTGGAGGACAGCGCAAACGTCTTAACATTGCCCTGGAACTTGTCCGCGAACCTTCTATTTTATTTGTCGATGAACCTACATCCGGTCTTTCATCCATGGATTCGGAAAAAGTAATGGCCTTGTTAAAACGGCAAACATTAAAGGGTAAATTGGTCATCATCAATATCCACCAACCCTCTTCCGATGTTTATAAAATGTTGGAGAAGCTGCTTATTATTGATAAGGGCGGATACATTATTTACAATGGTAACCCCATGGATGCCATCGTGTATTTTAAGCAAAAAGCAAACTACGTAAACCCCGAGGACAGCGAATGCTATCTTTGCGGTAGCGTAAAAGTTGAACAGCCCCTAAGTATTATCGAGGCACGTATGGTAAACCCTAACGGGCGATTGATACGACAAAGAAAAACAAAACCCATTGAATGGTATCAAAATTACCAAAATGATATAGAGAGCAAATTTGAGTGGAAAAAAAAGGACACTCCCGATAAGTTCGAAAAACTACCCCACAACCTATATAACATCCCCGGTAGGGTTCGACAGTTCGCTATTTACACCTTACGTGGTTCACTCTCTAAATACAAGGACAGGCAATACATGCTGATTACCTTTTTAGAGGCTCCAATTTTGGCGTTGATACTTGGTCTTTTTACCAAATTTATCGCGGGTACTACAAGCAATCCAAACCAATACATTTTTAGCCAAAATGATAACATACCCGCGTATCTATTTATGGCTGTTACTGTTGCCCTGTTCCTTGGCCTTAACCTCAGTGCCGAGGATATTATCAAAGACCGTAAACTTTTGCAACGCGAAAAATTCCT
Source organism: Saccharicrinis sp. (assembly GCA_024635555.1). Classification (GTDB taxonomy): domain Bacteria; phylum Bacteroidota; class Bacteroidia; order Bacteroidales; family Marinilabiliaceae; genus Saccharicrinis. The sequence continues at coordinate 20,850 of JAGXIO010000179.1, read as the reverse complement.
GAACCTAAGCAGGTTTAGCTATCTAACCAGCAAAATAACCATACTCTTTTTTATCTCGGCCATCCAAACCGTAAGCTTTGTGATTATAGGCAATTACATCTTAGAGATAAAAGGCTTAAACCCAAGTTACTGGATAATATTATTTTCGGCAGCCTGTTTTTCCAATATGCTTGGCCTCAATATTAGTAGTGGTATAAAATCTGTGGTATCTATTTATATACTGATACCCTTGATATTGATACCGCAATTGCTGTTTAGCGGTGTAATAGTTAATTTTGATAAGCTGCACAGCTCAATCCAAAGTAAAGATTATGTGCCACGTATTGCTGATATGATGGCTTCGCGATGGGCATACGAGGCACTTGCTGTTAATCAATATGCCTACAACCGCTACGAACGAAACTTTTTTGAAGACGATCAAAAAATAAGCATGGCTTCGTACTACTATTCCTTATTGATACCTGCACTTAAACAGCATAATATGGAAAGCAAAAGCTTTCTGGAATCCAACGAAACGGAAAAAGCGGTGGCTCATCAAATTATTATTGAAAATGAATTGGCAAAAATAGAAGAAAATATACATAGTGCTTTTAAATTTACAACCTATCAAGGTGCTGTGCCCAGCCTAAAGTATATCCAACGTACGCAAGCAGTGTTAGACAGCCTTGCTATTTTATACCAAAACCAGTACAAGGCTGCCCGCCAACATAAAGATGCTACCTACAAACAGTTGGCAAAGGAACAGGGCGGTACCGACAAATTATTTGAACTGAAACAAGATTATCACAACAATAGTCTGGCTTCGCAATTATTAAACAAAGCAGAACTTAAACAGCTTGTACTTAAAGATAACGAGTACTTCCCAAAAATGGATCCTATTTTAAGGGATGGTACTTCTAATTGGGGCAGGGCACACTTTTTTGCACCCACCAAAAAATTTGCTGGCATTACCATACCCACCCCATTTTTTAATGTACTGGTAATATGGTTTAGCACCTTTTTATTGTATGTTACCCTATACCTCGATGTGTTACGACGTATTATTATTTATTTTGAGAAATTTAGGATGAAACGTAGATTTAGAGTTCATTTAAGTAAAGTGTAATGAAGATATTTTCCGATCCGGATACTTTTTCAGACTCTAATATTGTGCTCACCATTGGTATGTTTGATGGGGTTCATTTAGGGCATGCAAAATTACTTGATCATGTGATTAGCCAAGCCAATAGTTTAGGAGGTAAATCGGCTCTAATATCCTTTTGGCCTCACCCGCGTATGGTGCTCAATAAAGAACCTGAGAGTCTCCGGTTTATTACAACGCTCAACGAAAAAATCAAGATAATTAGTGAGTCCGGTATCGATTATTTAATTCTGCTACCTTTTAGCAATGAACTGGCCAACTATACTGCGGAGCGATTTATCAAGGATATTCTTATTAACAAAATAGGCATGAGCCATCTGGTGGTGGGTTATAACCACCGATTTGGCAAGGACAGAGTGGCCGATTACAACACCTACCTTGACATAAGCAAAAGACTTGGCTTTGGCTTATCGCGCGTAGAAGCGGTGTACGAAAACAATAAAGCCATCAGCTCCACACGTATTCGTAATGTCTTAAACCAAGGAAAAATAGAAGAAGCTAAACTTATGCTGGGTTACGATTTTTCGATTTATGGCACCGTTAAAGGCGGACAGAAATTGGGCCGCAGACTGGGCTATCCAACAGCCAATATAACACCCAACGAAAATTATAAACTCATTCCTTCCATTGGCGTTTATGCTTGTGTAATAAATGTAATGGGCAAAAGCTACGGGGGCATGTTGAACATTGGTGTTCGCCCAACTGTTACAGAGCTTAAGAAACTCACTATCGAAGTTCATATTTTAGATTTTAACCAAGATATATACTCCGAAGAAATAGAGGTGATTTTTATAAAAAAAATAAGGGACGAAAAGAAGTTTGACGGTGTGGAAAGCTTGATTTTACAACTTAATGCTGATGAGATTCAGATAAGAAAAGTTTTGCAGCCTATGGGCTTCTAAAAAATCCACTCCGATGGAATGTGAATGATAGAGATTGAAAGATATTTTTTCATCAACCAAATATTTCTCTACCATTCAAAGTTGTGAAATGGAGATTTTTAAATATTGTGCTTCGTGCCGTCGCAAACTTACTGTGCAGATTAATCGAACTTGTATTGCGCCGCCTGCCTGCCGGCAGGCAGGGATTTGCATGACGTCCTATCCCCCGGGTTGAAACCCGGGGCTATTAATATTTTACCCTTAACAGGGTAATCCAATTGCTACAATCCAAATCACAATAACATTATGTATAATTTAAACACAAACACCTAAATTTTTTAGCCTAAACCTTTTTTACTACTTTTGCAAACTGAATATATAAATAACTAAATATTAAAATAAAGATATGGCTGAGATGATAACGGATACACTTCCGTATAAAGTGAAAGATATGAGCGAAGCCGATTTTGGCCGTAAGGAAATTGAGATTGCCGAAAAAGAAATGCCGGGACTCATGTCGCTACGCGCTAAATATGGAGATGAAAAACCATTGAAAGGCGCTAATGTTATGGGCTCGTTACATATGACAATACAAACCGCTGTTTTAATAGAAACCTTGGTTTGCTTGGGTGCCAATGTACGTTGGTGCAGTTGTAATATTTACAGCACACAGAATCACGCTGCCGCAGCCATCGCCAAATCAGGCGTTCCGGTTTTTGCATGGAAAGGCGAAACACTTGAAGAGTACTGGTGGTGTACCGAAAGAGCACTGGACTTTGGTAATGGCCAGGGACCCGACCTTATAGTGGATGATGGAGGTGATTCTACCATGATGATTCACTTGGGACGCGATATTGAGATAAATCCTTCAATTCTTGACAAAGATTATAGCGGCGAAGGCGAAGATTACAGAGAACTAATAGAGCGTATTAAAATAGAACTAAAGAAGAACCCTACCCGTTGGACTAAAGCAGCCGAAACATGTAAGGGCGTAAGCGAAGAAACCACCACTGGTGTTCACCGCTTGTACCAAATGATGGAAAGAGGAGAGCTTTTGTTCCCCGCCATCAACGTGAACGATTCGGTAACGAAATCGAAATTCGATAACCTTTATGGTTGCAGAGAGAGCTTGGCAGATGGTATCAAGCGCGGAACCGACGTAATGGTTGCCGGAAAAACCGTGTTGATTTGTGGTTATGGTGATGTAGGCAAAGGTTGTGCACAGAGTATGCGCGGCTTTGGTGCCCGTGTGCTGGTTACCGAAATAGACCCTATTTGTGCTTTACAAGCCGCAATGGAAGGATATGAAGTGACTACCACCGAGGAAGCCTTGTTCGAAACCGATATTTATGTAACCACAACAGGAAATAAGGATGTGATTACCATTGATCATATGGCAAAAATGAAAGATCAGGCCATCGTATGCAACATCGGGCATTTCGACAACGAGATACAGGTTGAAAAACTGGAGAAATATCCCGGTATCAAGGAAAAAAACATTAAACCACAGGTCGATATGTTTGAGTTCCCCGATGGACATGCCATTATTCTTTTGTCACGTGGTCGCTTAGTGAACTTGGGTAATGCCACAGGCCATCCTAGCTTTGTAATGAGCAACTCCTTTACCAACCAAACACTGGCTCAGCTGGAACTTTGGCAAAAAGATTACAAAATTGGAGTATATGTGCTTCCTAAAAAATTAGACGAAGAAGTGGCTCGCTTGCACCTTGAAAAATTGGGTGTTAAACTAACCACCTTAACAAGCGAACAAGCTAAATATTTGGGTATTGCCAAAGAAGGCCCGTACAAACCAGAGAATTATAGGTATTAATTTTTAGATAATCTCAGAATAAAAACAAAGGGCTTACTATAATGGTAAGCCCTTTATTTTTATGGTTCTTACCAAGCTAGTCAACTTGTTACGCAGAGCTACGATTGGCTACTCCGAACCAAGAACTTAGTAGCAATAACCCTGAACTCGTCAACGAATGATGACAATCTTATCCGATTGAGTTCCCCTATTACCCCGAAGCGAATACATATAAATGCCAGGATCAAACTCATCTCCATTTATCTGGATACTATAATTGCCAGGTGTTTTAAGGCCTTCCACCTGTGTTTTCACCAGCACCCCTGAAATGTTGTAAATGGTTAATATGAGATGCTCATTGTTATATACTGAATAAAATAGCTTGCTAACACCCCTCACTGGGTTAGGGTAGATGCTATTTACTTTAAACCCTGTTTGTGCAGTTTCCGGCAGCTGATAATTTGATGTAGGGGCGGATTGTTGGATATTAATCCAACCTGTATTGTTGTTTTCATGTATTTCATCAATCTCGTTGCCGGGGTCAATAACCATATATAGCCGGGATGCACCAGCCACCTCGGGTCTTACCCAAGTAAAGCTAATTGTTTTAGAACCTCGAGCAGGTATAGGTTCATCCGTTTCAAACTCAGTGATCCCATTTATATCCGATTGTAATTCCCCATTATCCATTGGATCGCCTAAAAAGAATTGAGCTTTTACGTTGCTGGGTGTATTAACCAGACTGAAATTTCGAATATTTGCACTTACTATTGCCGTATCACCAACGAAAACATCAATAGGTTTTATTAAAATATCTTTTGTCTGCTGTCGTTTAGACTCATCGCTAATCGCAAAGCCCTTTTCAGTATCTAACCGCCAAGGCAATATCATTGTCGGATCGGGAGAATGGCCGTAAATATCCTGCCACCAAGTTGTTCCGCTTTCCAGATCCACTTCTGGTTCTACACTGTAATCAATCACAAGAGCACCTTCATCGGACCAATACGAATAAGGAGTTACACGGTATTCAGTGGGGCCAATAGTGCGATCGATACCACCTATATGAACACTGAGATTTATGGACTCTGAAACAGTCGTGGTTTGTGTATAGAGATGTGAGTCTGTAACATCAAATGTACCAGCAAAGCCAAATCCCATAAAACCAGCATCAATACCAGAAGTAATTTCCATTTGAGCATTATTTTCAGTGAATTGCTGATTGGTCACGGACCAATCGTAAATTGAATTGGCGCTTAATGTAAAAGTAGGCGATTTGAGACCCGATTGTACATATTCAAAAACCTTTGGATTACTGTGTATCTGGTCGTAAGGATAATAAGAAAGAATATTCCCAACCTCGTGTGTCGGAAGATATGAGTAACCACTCACACTTTTACTTGGGAACCATCTTCCCTCTGTCGCTATTGGCTTAAAAATGACGATCTTGCCTGCTATATGTTCCTGTTCACCAAAGTAATAAGGATACTCCCATATGTCGTAATTCGTTAATGTAGCAAATATCTGGTCATCTTCAATTGCAGAGACTTCGAGATTAACAACGGTGGTATATTCTTCCGTTTCTGTATTTTCCAAGTGTTCCCCATATTCTGCCATCAAGTGGTACTCAAAATTATCGGAGTAGCCAGCCGACACGCTTACGCCAACACCAAGGGGAGCCCCTTCCACGGTTACACCTACCGATGTGGATCCCTCTCGTTTAATACCTGCCGACACATCCCAGGCGGCTTTAATTCTAGTGGTAACTTCCTCCGAGTTACTGCTTACTTTATTATAGGTTGAATAAAAGTCGCAAGCACCTGTTAAATAACAGGAATTAATGTCATAGATGATATCATTCACCACATCAAAATGCACTGGTGGCGCATTTAACACTACAATGGGCTTACTTATAGCTGACCGATATGAATAGCTTGGTTCTTCTATGGTAACCTTTGAATTGTTATAATTTCCTAACGCTACAGCATATTTCCTATTAGGCCATTCATAAGGTATCTCCAATATATCTTCAGCAGATGATTTTAATCCAAAGGTTGACAATGTGCCATCGCTTACACCAAACACATTTATAGAAAAGGATTGCGGAAAGGGGTTTTCCCAGTCATTGCTATATATATTTTTAATAACAACGACCTCGTCACCAGCTATGGCATCTATATTATTCATCTGAATAAAATCATAACTTTCTCCAATCTCGTTGTTCAAATCATTACTCGAAGGAAATCCAGAAGTTTTAAATAAATTTAAATTCAAATTGGAATCCGTCTGATAAAGATCAAAAGAAGCGGAAAGACTAAACAGTAATTCAGCAGCACCGTCATCATTCAAATCACCTGCAACCAAACTAATGGCTGGCAAATTGTTTGGATTGTTATATTCGGTGATCAACTTTGTGTCATCGACAACCAGTCCATCTAATGTTGTATTGGTTTTTACCAACTGCAAATACGTATCAGAATAATTAGGGCTCGCATTATGTATAGTGGTGATTGCAAAAGCAATCATATCGGGTTGAAGAGAGTAACCAGGGACAGAAGTGGCGGCAATATTTATATTGGTTAAAGCAAATTCCGACTGGGTTATTTTCGATTCGGTAAGAACAATTGTCTTTTGCTTGGGTATAATTTCGCCATTAATAATATCGTAAACTTTAATGGACACCCCATCATCAAGTTCAGGATCGCTATTCTTGTTGTAGCTAATAAGAGCCAGTTCATCATCTCCATTATTATCAAAGTCACCGGAAACTATTGAAAAACGAAATAAACTATTGGGGTTTCCTGACAAATCCTCATCATGAATGGCAGCTTGTTTAACAGGAACAAATTCTCCATCATTCTGATCATAAAGTATAATGTTTATAGTAGTATCTGCACCTAAATAGGCCAGTACAAACTCTTCAGTTTCATCCCCATCATAGTCTCCCTTTACAATAAAAATCCGTTTTTGTTCATGTCCTTTCTGTATTATTTTACCTTCAGTAGATATTCTCTCTTTAAGATCCTGATTAATAAAATATAGGGCAACTGTTGAATCGGGGTTTTCCCACGCTCCAATTATTTCGTCAGTACCACTATTATCCAGGTCTATTACTTCGAGGTACACTTTTTTGTCTCCTCCAATAATTGTATTTAGGGAGTTATTTGTTAGATTTTCCACTCCCCCTGTGGGCGTATTAAAAAACACTCCTAGATTAGGCATAATGGAGTCTTCATCCGAGCCCTCTCCCCATAAAACATAGTAGCTACTGGGAATAATGATTGGTTCAGTCCAATTAAAAGGGTCTTCAGGTTCCTGCGAATGAAGCGGAATGACAATAACAAAAAGTAAAAAAATAAATGCGGGAGTAAAATAAGATTTCATGTGTCTAGAATTTAGTTTTTAATTGCCACATGTAACTCGCACTAATAGTCATTCTCTTTTGTGAGAAACTATTCTCATGCTCGCTTCATATGATTAAAATTTGTTTTTTAGTTGCCATATGGAACTTGCCAAAATAATCATCCTTCTTTGTGAGAAATCCACTCATGGCTCGTTTCATATACTTTAAAAATTAGCAAAACTCTAATATCCAGTGCTATTTATAATCATGCTCCTTGTGGCCGATTATTTGCTCCGGCCAGGTCGGTTTCATATCACTAAATTTATCAAATACACCTCAACCTTGAAAATGAAAAAGTACACTCTAGTTAGTACAAACATGCAACACATCAATGCTTGAGAAGTCATGGTTAGAGAAGTTGTGGGCTATATATTTTCAGCACTTTAATATACTATAGAACTTTAAGCCTAATACTTAATTGCATTTCGGACTTTTTTGTCCTTTTTAGTAAAGATAGGATATGGAAACACTTTTGTCAAGAAAATATTTTGAAACTTGCAAAAGGGATAAAAAAAACATCTTTCACTTAAAAATATATCGCTAATTTTAATTTAGGCATTTATTATTGTGATGAACCACAAATTATTTAACTTTAAACGCAAATGCTCTATTAAGATAGATCTTTCTATCTTCCATTCAAAATCAATAAATTACACTATTAAAAACAGTAATCATGAAAAAAACCATCTCCCTCCTCATTGTATCCCTCCTGATTGTGTCGTGCCAGGGTAGAAAAAGCGCCGACAACACCAGTAATAATAAACCATTATCCTTTAGTATAACGGAGCTATGGTCTACAGACACCATTATGAAAACACCTGAATCGGTGCTGTTCGACCCGGAACGTAACATCTTGTATGTAGCCAACATGAACCGGGTAGACGAGGGCGATAATACCGGCTTTATAAGCAAAATGAACACCGATGGAACCGTTATAGACATGCACTGGATTGACGGACTCAACGAGCCCAGGGGTATGGGTATTTATGATAACAAGCTCTATGCAACCGACATGGACCGATTAATTGTGATAGACTTGGAAAAGGGTGAATTGGTGGAATCCATTCCCGTTGAAGGTGCTGAATTCCTCAATGATCTTGCCATTGGAGAAGATGGTACGGTTTATTTTTCCGACAGCCGAGCGGGAAAACTACAATACTATAAAGATGGAGAAATAAGCGATTGGTTCCCCGAGTATCCAAATCCCAACGGCCTAGCCGATGCCGACGAAGACCTTATTGTTTGTGCCACCGAGATTAGCGAAATCCGGAAAATGAATAAAGCTTCGGGAGCGTATGAGGTGATGGCCACCGGCATCAACGGCGACGGCATTGAACACTCCGGCATTGAGGATTATTACATCGTTTCCGAATGGGCGGGACGGATGCATATAATTAATAAGGATACCATTCAAACTGTGCTGGATACTTCAAATGAGAAAATAAATTCGGCAGATATAGGCTACAATCCCGAAACAAAAATCATATATGTACCTACTTTCTACGATAATAGGGTGGTAGCATATACATTGAATGAGAAATAATTTGGAAATTTAACCCAAATAATTGGCTTCATATAACGTTGTTTCAAGAAGCAGCGTTCGGTGTAGCCAATTATTTCTATCTCCGGTAGCGACTATATTTCAGTAAATATTTTTTCCGGAATTTTTACTTCCGCCTTCGGTTCTTCCGTCCTCGGGCATCCATCTTTTCATGCTGTACCACCCGTAACCAAGCTTCGGCCATTAACTGAGCGCCGGGCATGGCTGGGTGTACACCATCGCCAGTCCAGTAGGTTGCTGGGGCATATTTTATGGCTTCATCAAAAACTTTCTGAAAAGGCACCCACAAAGTGTTAAATTCATTGGCGATTCTTTTGGCAGCAGCCTGATATTCTTTCATCGGCTCTATCCAAGTTTCGTCAACGGCTGAAGTATTTAGCACATAAAAAAGTTCGCAAATAACCAATTTAACATTGGGTAGTTTTTCCTTTGTTAATTTTAGAAGTTTGCGGTAGTCGTTTTCATACACTTCTACTGTCCCGTCATATTTACCATTTCGTTTATGCCAGTAATCGTTCACACCAATTAAGATGCTCAATATTTCGGGTTCCAAATCGAGGCAATCTTTTTGCCAGCGATCGGCCAACTGATATACTTTATTACCGCTAATTCCACGGTTATAAATGGTGAGGTTTTTCTCCGGTAATTCATTCAACAAGGCCGAAGCAGCCAAAAAAGCATAACCAAGTCCGAAGGAATGTGCATTATTTGCAAGTTCATTCTTCTTATCGCGACCGGCATCGGTAATTGAATCCCCTTGAAAAAGAACAGTGCTGCCTGCTCCAAATATTCTATTTTTTTCTTTTGATTCCTTCAATTCAGGTAGCATACTCGCTGAAATGATAGAAGGAATGCTTGACAAAGCTGCAGCCCCAACGACTGACTTGACAAAAAAATTACGACGTGATAAATCCATTTTAATTATTTTTTTTCAAATTCATATCTCAATCCCCACGAAATTTGAAGTATTAAATGACTGTCAATATCAAGCGCAGGTTGTAATTCAATATGCAACAAAACATAACAAACTTCTCAATAGGTGTAAATCCAACATCTAATGGCAAAGTATGCCCAAAGATAAATATTTATTTAGTAGGTGCTGAAGTTGATTGGTAATTTTAAGCAAGCTGTTTGCTTGAAAACTCCCCGACCCGAATAATTATTCGATTACTATTCCTTCTGCATAAGTTTAAAGTTGTATAGCTATAACCTCAATGCGTGGATATTTGGGGGCAAGTATCTCACTAAAACAATTGTTTAGCTTCAATTAAAATATTTTTATTTAATTGATAATAAAGAAATTAAGCGCTACTTTGGATAGGCTGCCATTGCACGGCACAGTTATTAATAGGTAATATAGATCAATAGGTTGTTAGATCATCACACATAAAATTAAATTACAAACTTATGAAATTAAGGAAACAGTATTTGCTCATACTTTGCGTTGGCATCGTCATGAGTTCTTGCGTAAGCACCAAAAAGTTTTCAAAAATGAAGGATGGTTACGAAAGAAGCTTAGCCATGAAAAATGAATTGTTGGAAGACTGTAACAATCAGCTGACATCAAACCAAACCTCCTTGGGATTGAGAGAGCAACAACTTACCGATTTAAGAGATCAGCTTGCAGATGTGAGAACTCAAAGGGATAAACAAGTAACTCAAGTAGGTGATTTGGCGGTGCTGTCGCAATCGGCCAGCGATAACATTAAGCAAACTTTGAACCAGCTGCAACAAAGAGACCGATATATTCATTTATTACATGCAGCAAAATCAAAAGCCGATTCGATAAATCTGGCTCTTGCTTTAAACCTAAAAACTGTTTTACGGGATGGAATAGATGACAAGGATGTTGAAATTAAAGTGGACAAAACGGTGGTTTTTATCGATTTATCAGACAAGATGCTGTATCAAAGCGGAAGTTATAAACTGACAAAAAGAGCGCATGAGGTATTGGCTAAAATTGCCCGTATTATTGAATCGCGACCTGATTTTGAAGTAATGATAGAAGGATACACCGACAACGATCCTATTAAAACATCGTGTATAGAAGACAACTGGGATTTAAGTGTAAAAAGAGCCACTTCGGTGGTGAGGGTTTTGCAAAATGATTTCAACATTAACCCCAACCGTTTGATTGCTGCCGGAAGAGGCGAAAACAACATAAAAGCAAGCAACGATACTGCCGCAGGCAAAGCAGCCAACCGCAGGACGAGAATAATTATTCTGCCTAAACTAGACCAGTTTTATGATTTACTGAACCCGGCTATGGCGACTAAACCTCTTGATTAAGTAATTAGATTGGGAATCAAAAAAAGGCCGCTTTCCTAGATAATCTTTTAATTATTAAGGTCAGTTGGCTAAAATGTAAGCGCCTGCCTAGTTATAGGCAGGCGCTTTGTGTTTAAAAAGCTCTGTTTTTTAACGCCATTTATTGCGCCAATGCGGTGTTGCGTAAGCACCTTCTTTTATTCACAATTACCGTCTGCATCGCAGCTTTGGCCTTGGGTTATGTTTAATTTTGTTTCGGGATTTAGCTTTCGCCATTCGGAGAACGATTTTTCTAAATTTTCTATAAACACCGGAACAGAGTCTGATCCAGAGACTGCATTTTTTCTGTCAAACACAAAAAACGGAACACTCCGAAGACCCAGCTGCTTTGCTTCTGAAATATCTTGCTTTACTAGATTAGCATACATATCATCCGTAAAGGCTGCTTGGAGTTCTTTTTCATCCAATCCTATTTCTTTGCCCAATTGGCTTAATACTGCTACGTCGGCTATACTTTTCCCTTCAATAAAAAAGGCGTGGAATAGTCTTTCTTCCATTTGATCCCCCAAACCTTTTGTTTTTGCAAATTGCATCAACTTGTGGGCATTGAATGTGTTAACTATTTGCGATTTTTCTAAATGGTATTCCAATCCCACTTTCTTGGCCAATTGAGTAATATTATTAAATATTCCCTTTACCTCGTCTGCACTTCTTCCCTTTCGCCGCATTAGATAATTCTGATAGTTTTCTGTTGCTATATCAGGTAATTGCGCATCGAGTTGATAGCTTTTCCATATTACTTCAACACGGTTTTTGTTGGCAAACTGCTCCAGCGCTGTTTCAAAATTTCGCTTTCCGATATAACAAAATGGGCACATCACATCACTCCAAATTTCTATTTTCATTTTATTCTCGTTTAATTTCTGATTACTGTGTTTTTTCTTAATGCTGTTTATTTCGGCATTGTCTTTCTTATTCTCAACATCTTGTTTGTTCTATTGTTCACGCTGGATAAAAGAAGCCTATATATTCCAAAGCCTCCTAATTAGCCATAGAATTGCACACGCAGAAAAAATACGCCCTTGCGAATAAGTAGGTCAAATTCACATGCTCATAAAAGAACCTCAACACTAGCACATATGTTGCATACGTGCAACATATGATGCATATGCAACAAGATTTATACAATATGCAACAATAGTTTTAACATAAGCGCTTCAAAATGTATAAATTTGTTTAGAGTTAGAAAAGCAAGTTAATAAGAGTCCGTTTCTGATTCTGAAATAAATTTAAATTTCTGTAGAAGGTACTAATGGCTTGCTCAGGTTTGTCCGGCAAATACAACTGCTAACGGAGGCAGCGCATAGATTAACAACGATAAATATCCAATTATTAAGTAGCGCATTTTATTTGCGAATATATCTCGAAATTATATATCACTATTATATAATGAACACTAAACTATTATTAATTATTTAAATTTTATTATTATGAAAAAGAGTTTACTTTTTTTATCACTGTTTGCCTTAACCAGCATTACGCTCTTTGCGCAAACACCGTATGCGTATTACCCTTATTACAATGCTGGGGTACAAACACCATTCGCAGTACCTACCGATAAGGTAGATGCTGATTTAACTAATACTCTTGCTGGCAATAGAGCATCTTTTGTAATGTTGGGTTCACATTTTGATCAAACTATCCTTGATGGAATGCCCTCTTACGCTGCAGACGAAGGCGTTACCATAATACCAGATCCAACGGAAGCTCCCAGCACTTGGACCCCTGCACCTACTGATGATCGTAAAGTAATCGAAACAGAACCAAATCTTAACTCTGCTGCATGGGATTATACTAAAGATGTTTTCTCCAAAAGAGGGCAAACGCTCTTTTATACCGTTAATTTTTCGGCAGCGGGTGATTACAAAATATACCTTCGCCATAACGAGAATACGGGTGCAACTTATACTGTGGATGTTTTCAGTAAAGCTGACATGGACGTTGCCATCAAAACATTTGATGTAAAAACTGCCGGTATGACAACAACGGCAGATGCTTTTTCCACCGATAACTCTGCCCAATATGTTGCCCCAGGGGGTGGTACTAGCCTTTGGGTAAAAACTGTAGATGCAGTAACAATTACAAGCCCTGGCGACTATGTCATCAAAATAAAAACTGAGAAAGCCTATAGAAGGAATTTTGGTGGATTTACCATTTTCCCAGTTCCTGTATCTGCAGCAGCTGAAATTACTATAGTTAAACCTGTTGCTCCTGGTGCTGCAGTAGCTGTAAATACAGCAGCTACTTTAAAAGCATTAGCAACACCTGCTGGAGCCAATACTGTTACCAAAGTAGAATTTTTTGAAGGCGTCAATCTATTAGGTGAAGGCACTTTAGTCGATGGATTTTATGAGTTCGATTGGATGCCTACAGTAACGGGATCTTATGTTATTTCTGCAAAACTAACAGAATCAGATGCCGCTGAGACAACATCAACCACCATTTCGAATATTGAAGTCGTAAGCTCATTGGCTTATGTGGCTCGTGCAGCTTGGACAGATGTTATACAGGCCGAAGATTATGACTTAGGCGGTAGCGACTATGGTGCGTTTTATGATAAAACAGGTACTGCTAGCGGTGCTGTATCAGGCTACCGTACAGATGGAACAGATGCCGGAGTATCTGGTGAGTATGTTCAGTTAGGTAATGGTGGAACGGGCTGGACCGTAGGCTATACAGGAGCTGGCGAAACATTAAATTATACTATTACTGATGTTCCTGCAGGAACTATAAAATTCTCAGTAAACTATGCTACGCCTAATTCAGGTGCCCAATTAAAATTTAGTTTAAACGGTGAAGTCTTGGCTACTATGGATGTACCGTCTACAGGAGATTGGGGTGTATATGACAATGCAGCTTTAGGTGCAATTGCCGTTACAGGCGATGCCGATAGTGATGATGATGTACTTACACTTGAATTTGTTGGAAGCGGTTCAAATTTGGATTATTTCTCGATTGAAGAAGACTTAAGCACCCAAACACCTCAGGTGAATGCTTCTACCCTTTCGGTATATCCTAACCCATCTAAAGGTGCGTTTACCATCAATACTGCCTCTGGCGAAACTTCTACTTACCGTATTATTAACTTAAGCGGTCAAGAGGTTCAAGCTGGTCGTTTTGTTGGGCAAACTAAAGTGTCATTAACTTCTGGTAAAGGAATTTATTTACTCGAAACAAGAACATTGAATAATGTTTCTACCAAAAAAATAGTAGTGAACTAATCAGTTCTAATCTTTCTTTCACGGGTGGTTTTCGGGTTTTTCCTGGGAACCACCTTTTTTTTATGTCTCGGCGGTGGTTTACAGGAGGAAAACATTGCGTATTTTAAGTCCCATTGTATTGATACTAAAGGCTTGATAAAGCGGAGGCTTTTGCAGCACTTAACTTGTAATTGCTACGCCACACACACCAAAGAGTCACTCGCCTAATGTGGTTTTGTTATTCCTTTAGTATTTTAACGGTATTAACAAAAGTATCGCCCTGAATATTCAGAATGTAAATACCACGACTCAGGTCTGAGAGGTCAATCGCTTTATCATCAACTACGCCTATTCTTAGTTTTTTTCCTTGGATATTAAATATAGAATAGTAAGGACCTAGACCGTTTGAGCAATGAATATTTATGTGACTTCTGGCGGGGTTAGGATATACACTACACTTTTCGATATTTTTAACAGCTTCATTTGCAGAAAGAACATTATCGCCTTCCATCATATACGTCCAGACGGGTGCATAAACAGGAACATTGGAAGAAAATGGTGTATAGGAATCTGCCACTACACTTCCGTGAAATTTAGAAGGATCATTGGCAGGAGTAAGGAGGGTATAAAGTTTATGCGAACCATTGTACGGACTACTTAAACTATCCACCAAAGCTAGATTCCCGAATTCCTTCATACCATAGTTATCCCAAGTAGTCTGAATTTTATTGAAATTAACAGACTCGTCATTGTGATGGGAAAATCCATAGTACCTATCATTAGGCGTTGCCCCGTTCCATGTAATCCAATCGGCATTTCTATTTAATAGGGTAATCCAATCCATTGCGGCAAACATTACCACTCTATCCACCTGTTTAATTTTCGAAATTATTCCGGCATGTCCACCGCCTTGTGAATGGCCACTCACCATTATTTTGTCCCACAAAATTTGATTGTCAATGTAGTACTGTCCCCAATTTTCGGAAGGAAAATTAAGTTGCAGGTATTGCAATAGCTTTAAAGTCCTTCTTTCTATACAATTATTTTCATCTATGCTTAAATCGGGATGACGGTCTATGCCATCAAACACTTCTAATCTGGCCTTACTATGACAGGTGGTATCAGTGGTAGTTAAACAAATTTGATTGATAGCCTCCTTATTAGGATACGTTAATCCAATGGCGTGATAACCCAAATTTGCTGCATGTTTAAGTATTTCTTGGTAAAAGTATGGCAAGGCACCTGTACCTGGAAAAAATAAAAACAATTTATTCTTCTGATTTAGCGTCTGGTTAATATAGGCGTAGTGAAAGTTATTGGGCGTGCCACTCAATGGGTCGGCACTGTTAGGCCGAACCGTATGTTCCGTTTGTGCCTGCAAGGTAAGCGGAAGAAACAAGATGAATAGTAAATATCTCATGATACTTGGAATTGGCATTTTCAAACTAAATATGGGTCAATATGAAATTTAGTTGGAAATATATCAATAATAATCAAATTAAATGATTATGAGTGCTTGCCTTGTGCAGTATTAAATCCCATTTTCAATTATACTAGGGGGGTTAAAAACATTCAGGTTAATTGAGAATCTTATGCTCTCAGTAAAGTTTGAATGAAGATTATTTGAAATATTTTTCAAATCTTTAGACTTTACAATAGGTGCAAAAATTTGAATGTTGTTATTTATTAGCGACAATTTCACTCCTGCTTCCCATGCATAATTATCTAAATCGGTATATCCTGCTACTGGCTCTGTATTTCCAAAAACAGCTGCGTTGGCATAAACCTTTAGAGGTATTTTTTTGGATAAATAAGGTAGCGCTGAGCTAATGTTTAGTGAAACTAACCATTCATCTGTTCTTCCGTGAGGTGTGTAGGTCGAAAAAGCGCCTTGATTAGCAACAAATTGGTTTGATAAGAATGTTCCATCTGCTGGATTCTCATATCTTCCTAAAAAAGTTTGATTATAGGTATAATCTTCAATACCACTTGTTCCGCTTAAATTAAAATTGTACAAAGGTGATAGGTTATCCCTTTTGTAAAGAAATGCACCAGCAAACAGTCTAAAATCGACAGCCTTTCTGTTTGCAAAAATTATTTTATATGTACCTTCCATATTCGTTTTAACAAAATCAGAATTTACCTGAGCTCCTGCCGATAAGCTATAGGGGTAAAATTTTCTGTTATTATTATGACTGAAATTAATATTGAAATATTCATTTAATTTTGGATTCACTCCAGCCATAATATCCTCAGGGTTACTTGCTAGTATTGCATTTACATCTAAATTGTTTTTGACTTTACTTCTGGCATTTTTATTCCTGAAAAGGAAATCAGCACCAAATAAGTATTTTTGAAAATTATCGCCTTTAGAATTATTATAAGCGTACTGTTTTGCCGATGTAGTGAGTTTAATATTTTTAATGCTCGAATTATATGGCATTATATTATAGGCCAAATTTACCGAACCTGAAATGTCCTTTGCTCCAAATGAGTACATAGGCATTATCTGATATTCAAATTTATTTCGAGGAATAAGTGGACTATAAAGCGCAAGTCCAAGCATATATTTATTATAATTATTCCACCCCATCACCGGAAAATAATTAATTTGAGTTTTTTCATTATTCTCAACTAATCCTCCAAGTTTAAATGATAAGGGTTCTGCTTTTTTAAAAATTCCGCTGGTGCTTATTGTATTGTTATTACGAATAAACTCAAGCATATAAGCCTCAGGATCTATAACTAATTTATCAACATCACTTAAATCGACATCAAACTTTTTGACTCCTTCAAACCCATTGTACCAATTATTAAATACTACATTGCTGTTTTTATAAGCTACCACATTTACAGGTGCCGATATTTGACCTCTGTTTTTAAGTGTAAAATCTGATTTGCTGACTCCTTTAAATTTATAATCCATTTTTTTAGTTGTTTGCAATAAATCATCAAACAGCCAGTTTAAATTTTCTCCCGTTCCCTTTTCAAATGCAATTCTAATATCTTCGGGATATGGATGCTTATATTTCCACTCTTCGAAAAAAGATTTCATAATTTCATCAAACTTATCTTTGCCTAAATAACCCAATAAATGATCAAATACTCTAGCCGATTTGAAATAAGCAATAGCCCCATAATTCATATCAGTAAACTCTTGTGATGATAGAGAAGCACTTTGATCGGCATTATAGCGAGCTGATAATAAATAAGTTAATTCTTGCATTTTCTTATATCTCATTTCATCAATTCCAAGAAGTTTTGCAAGCTCTTTTTTATCTCCCATTATCGTTTTATAAAAGCAGTCTTCGTCGCCATATTTGTCACGCATGTACCTGGCTTCGTAAAAACTATTTAAGCCTTCGTCCATCCAAGGGTATTCTCTCTCATTAAAACCTAGTATACCATAAAACCAATTATGGCCAACCTCATGCATAATAACCATCTCTAAACTCATGGGCGATCTCGTATTACCAATAACAGTAACATTTGGATATTCCATACCTCCACCAGCGCTTAATGCTGAGTGCAATGCTGTACATTGATTATAAGGATAGTCGCCGGTATACAAAGAGTAATAATGAAGTGCGTCTCCAACGTATTCTAAAGAATTTTTCCATAAATATGCTTCGCTATTCAGAAACAGCGCCCAAATCGTAACCTTTCTGCCTGAAGCGGGCATTTGCCGTTCTCCCCTTAATACATGGAATCGTTTATCGGCAAACCACGCAAAATCATGAACTTTTTCTTGTTTAAATCGGAGCGTTTTAAACTCTTTTGATGATTCAGGAAAGGAGTCATCGTCTCTTTTAAACGAATCAATTTTAGCAGTTGTTTCAGCTAAACTATTCATCCACTCCATCTCTTCAGGGTTTTGCAAATCACCTGTTGCTCCAACAATATAATTTTTAGGTAGGGTAATTGAAACATCAAAAGAACCAAATTCGGAGTAAAATTCACCTTGATTTAGATAGGGCATTTGATGCCAACCTCTGTTGTCATACACAGCAGGCTTTGGATACCATTGTGTTATTTGATACGATTGCCCAATATGTCCCATGCGAGAAGTTACTCCTTTAGGAATTTTCACATGAAAAGGGGTGGAAATTTCAATTCTCTCACCAGGTAAAATCGGTTGGTCTAGCGTAATTTTACATATATCAATATGCTCACTATCATACTCCCATTTTACTTTTTTACCATCTACTTTAAAATCAAGCGAATCGATATAACCTCTTTGCTCTTCTATTTTAAATAGTTCTTTATAACTCGATTCTAACTCTTGCTTACCCAATGCTGTTTCATTATTATCATAAGCATTTGGCCAAATATGAAAATATAGATACGATAAATCATCGGGCGAATTATTTATATATTCAACCGTTTCAAAGGCTGAATACGTATGAATTGAATCATTTAATTTAACATCAATTGTGTAATTTACTTCCTGTTGGAAATATTTTTGCGCATAGAGAGAATTGCCCGTTACAAAAAATGCAAGAAGCAAAAAAAAATAGTTTTTTTTCATAGGTTAAAGAAGAACGAAGTTTAAAATGTTAATTTTTTTTTAGAATTATGTTTTTTCAATATGTTTTTAATTTTCTTATAGGTGTAAGTGAAATGGATTGTAACGTTTGGTATTCCTTCCCTAATCTCCATTTTTAATCAATTAAGAATTTGATGGCTAAAAAATATAATAGATGTAAAATATATTAATCCTGCGACCCATGAAATACATCTCATCAATATGATAATACTCAGATTCACTTTCTATTAACACTTCTCCTACCTTCCATAATTCCGAGAGATGATCTAAATTATCCCCAATTAGATCACCAACTAATATCGGTGAAGTATTCGGTTCTGTATTGTTTGAATCCTTTTCGCAAGAAATGATTGTAAAGATTATTACAATCATATTGATTAAAATAAAAATCCTCATTCTCAATTGAATATTTGATTCATTTTTCATCAGTTCCTTAGGTGTCATCACCTATCTATAATTGCAACGGCTGGCGGTATTTATAATTTAATTCCAACTTTTACTCCAAGTGAAATATTTAATTTAGAGCCTGATTCTTCTTCAAAATCACGAATTGTCCAGAAATACTCAGGTGAAGTATGTTCATGCCCTAAATCTTCATTAAAAGTTCTATTGATATTTTTAACATCTCTTATTCTCATCCCAATTCCTGCATAACAGTCCATATAAAACCATTTGCTAAAATTGATTACAATTCCATATTTAATATTGCCAATATAAATGTTCTTAAGAACAGCATAATTATCAGTCACTAAGTCTTGAAATTGTGTATTTGCATAATAATCGAACTTCGAGTTATAATCATCCTTTATATATCTATATTCTATAGACAAATAACTCTGTAGTCTTTCACTTTCTATTTTAAAAGCATCATAATATTTCAATTCAATCCGATAAGAATAACCTTTTGAATCAACAATTGTAGAGTCGTAATCATCAACATCTTTATGCTTAACTCCACCCTCTATAGCAACTCCAATTTTATTCATTATGATATATTCCCCACCTAACGTAATCATTGGTCTTGAGAAAATATCTAATGCTTGTAAAGGTGACGTATAAATGTGAAATTTTCTAGTTGAATCAATCTGTGAAAATACACTTGGACAAAGTAAAATAAAAAAGAAACCTATCCTTATGCTTAATGAAATTTTATTAATTAATATAGTTTTCATATTGGTCTGGGTTATTGGCACACAACGGTCTTAATAAACGGTCGTTTTAATGCCGTTTATTATATGATAGCGGAAAGTGAAAAATGCGTACATTTTTAAGGTTAAGAAAAATAATTCATAAAATTTAACTTACTCTATCGGTAAAGATTCTCTATCTCTAATTTCAATATTTTTATTAAATACCTCACTTGCTTCTCCTTCTTTGCTTTCATAATCGGCACTCCTTTCGCAATATCCGTAGTCCTTGGTTACAAACATAGGTCACACTTGCATGCAAGGGTAAGTGCATGAGTAATGCGGGATTTCGAAGCTCCAATCTGTCAAATTGTTACAATTATGAGTAAATGTACAAAATTTCAAATTACTCGAATCTTCCGACTTTGCATGTTGCGTGTTGTACGCTGGCCTTGTTCTATTTTATCATCAATCTGTTTATCAATGCACTGTTACTCAATCCGTGCGTTGGAACGGGACGGGCTTGAGGCTCTTTTGGCATTTTGGGACTGTAGGCAAGCCTTACGGGAATGCCAAATATGTCTGAGAGCGAAGGGATGGTATTCATCAATAGTATATTAATCCTTTACTGCTTCTGCAATTATCCTATGCATTTTTGCTATTTCAAAAGGTTTACAGAAATATTCAAGGATTAAACCATTGCGTAGGGCTTCATTAATGTCTTTGCTAATTTCAAAACCTGTCAAAATGTAATATTTCTTATCGGGATACTTTTGTCTGGCTTTTATAATGAACTCTATTCCATTCATACCAGGCATTTTCATATCACTTATTACAATTGAAATATCAATATTGC
>JAGXIO010000178.1 GCA_024635555.1 Saccharicrinis sp. | reverse complement strand
TGCAAATGCTATATTGTCGGTATATCCAAACCCAACCAAGGGTATGGTTACTGTGAAAACAAACAGTGAAAATACTACATTGGTAAAAGTATTTAACGTTCAGGGTGTAGAAGTAATTTCGGTTACCGGAAAATCCACCATAAATGTAGATTTGTCGAACCAAGTTAAGGGTGTTTACATTATAAAAGTAGACAATAAATTCTTTAAGACTGTAAAAAACTAATTGTAAGTTTTAATAATCAAAAGAGGATGTCCAAATGGGCATCCTTTTTTTTTAGTATGCCGAGCATGGTGAGTATGTTTTACGGTTCAATTCCATTATGGGGGCTATCATGTTGCCAACCATTAGCTCAAGCCAAGGGTGTCCATCGTGAGGTGGTTCCGATAGCTATCGTGAACTTAAGGAAGCTGGCGGCAAATTTGACTACGTCGATTTTCAATTCCGGTCGGAGGAATACGAACATTATTAGGCACATACTGTGGATAAGTCTGCCAAACAAGATAAAGTCCCGTAATTTGAACGGAAACAGTTTGTGTATATGATGCCGATATATGGAAAGAAGGTTACTCGTCTTACCTCGGGAGGTCTCACAGACGTGTGAATGTTTAGATTAACAGAAACACAGTTAACAATCGCTGTGAAAAGTCAGCAAAAGCCATAGTACCGAAAAAAAAGTAGGGGAGGGCAGAATCTTACCCAATGAAAGGTAGAATGCAGAAAATATCTCACTATAACTCACAAAGTAAGGATAGGTCGGAAACCGAAAGCAAACTTGGAGTGCAGACTTACATGGGGAAAACTTAAAACAACTTCACAACCATTGAACAAGCAGATTATGGATTGTTAGAAATGATTCTTTCACCCACAAATTTGAATAAGGCGTACAAACATGTAAAGTCAAGTTACAAATAGTCAAACAAATCTGCCTTCTTAAGAGGATTTGTACGATCCAATTTCGGATGTAGAGCAATATTATATACCCATTAATTAAGTAAAGCCTGCAATTTATTACGATATCGACGAATGGGAATTGTATGATCTTCAGGAATATCCGCATGAAATGAGAAATGTATACAATGATCCGGCCTATACCGAGGTTAAAGAGAACCTGCATACACGTCTTGATAAACTACGTGCAAAGTATGGTGATTCGGATGAGAATGATCAAAGATATATTGATGTGATACCCAAAAGGGGAAAGAAAAAGTAGCCGTCTGTGTATCTACCAGTATACTTCCTGATCAGGTCAATACGATCCGATAGTGATAAACCATTTAATATTCATCTTATTATTTATAATATAATTCCATGAATCGATTTTTTTTAGCATTTTTATTTGTAATATCTGTTTTATCGATCCAGGCACAATCTACTGCCGGTACGTCACATGATCCAGTGGAGTACGTAAACACTTTAATGGGTACACAATCCAAACACAGCCTATCCAATGGCAATACCTATCCGGCCATTGCATTGCCATGGGGGATGAACTTTTGGACACCACAAACAGCAGAGATGGGCAAGGGATGGCAATATAGTTACGATGCCGATAAAATTAGAGGCTTTAAGCAAACACACCAGCCTAGTCCTTGGATGAACGATTATGGTCAGTTTTCTATAATGCCCGTTACAGGCAAGCCAGTGTTCACAGAAAATGAACGAGCCAGCTGGTTTTCGCATAAAGCCGAGATTGCCAAGCCTCATTATTATAGCGTTTATTTGGCCGACCATGATGTGACTGCCGAAATAACCCCAACTGAGCGGGCTGCTATGTTTCGGTTGACTTTTCCTGAGTCCGACAGTTCCTTCGTTGTTATCGATGCCTTCGATAAGGGTTCTTATGTAAAAATAATTCCTGGCGAAAACAAAGTTATTGGATATACAACCCGGAATAGTGGGGGAGTACCCGATAACTTCCGCAATTATTTTGTGGTAATCTTTGATAAACCAATAGTGTACAAGGCTGTGTGGAGTGGTAATAAGTTGATGGAGGGACAGTTGGAAGCAGATGATAAACACGTGGGTGTTGTGGTTGGATTTAAAACCCACAAGGGCGAAAAAGTTCACGCACGGGTTGCCTCATCCTTTATCAGTCATGATCAGGCACTACTTAACCTAAATGAACTTGGTAAAAAGGATTTTAATACTTTAGTGGCTGAGGGCAGAGATATCTGGAATACCGAGCTGAGCCGTATTCGCGTCGAAGGTGGTACAGAGGAACAAACCAGAACTTTTTATTCCACACTTTATCGTACGTTGCTTTTTCCACGTAAGTTTTATGAGTTTGATGCAAATAACCAGATGGTACATTACAGTCCCTACAATGGGAAGGTATTGCCCGGTTATATGTTTACCGATAATGGTTTTTGGGATACTTTTCGCGCTGTATTTCCATTCTTTAACTTAATGTATCCCTCACTGAACGAGGATATTCAGGCTGGCTTGGTAAATACCTATCTCGAGAGCGGATTCCTGCCCGAATGGGCCAGTCCGGGGCATCGTTCTGTGATGATTGGTAACAACTCAGCTTCCATCGTTGCCGATGCATATTTAAAAGGTTTGCGCGGATACGATATGGAAACGCTTTATCAAGGTGTATTACATGGTACCGAAAATGTTCATCCTAAGGTGAGTGCAACAGGACGCCTTGGTCACGAGTATTACAATAAACTGGGTTATGTGCCCTACAATGTGGGTATAAAGGAAAATGCTGCCCGAACCCTGGAGTATGCCTATGCCGACTGGTGCATCTGGAAACTGGCTAAGGCCCTGGATCGACCTAAGAAGGAGATTGAACGTTTTAAGAAACGGAGCCAAAATTACCGCAATCTCTTCGATTCTGAAACCAATTTGATGCGAGGAAAGAATGAAGATGGAACCTTTCAAAAGCCTTTTAACCCATTCAAATGGGGCGATGCTTTTACCGAGGGAAACAGCTGGCACTATACCTGGTCCGTATTTCATGATATCCAGGGCTTAATAGATTTGATGGGAGGGGAGAATACTTTTGTAAACATGCTCGACTCCGTTTTTAGCATGCCGCCATTGTTCGACAACTCCTATTATGGTCAAACTATCCATGAGATTCGTGAAATGCAAATCATGAATATGGGACAATATGCACATGGTAATCAACCCATACAACATATGATTTATCTATATAATTACGCCGGTCAGCCATGGAAAACACAATATTGGGTACGTGAAGTGATGAACAAATTATATAATCCAAACCCTGATGGTTATTGTGGAGATGAGGACAATGGTCAAACATCGGCTTGGTATGTCTTTAGCGCCCTGGGATTTTATCCTGTTACGCCTGGTGCCGATCAGTATGTTTTAGGCGCACCTCTGTTCCCTAAAGTATATGTGGAACTCGAAAATGGAAACACTATTACTATCGAAGCACCCCAAAACAGTGTGAAAAATAAGTATGTTGAAAAGTTATATTTTAACAACAAACCATATTCTAAAAATTGGCTGAGTTATCCCGAGTTAATGAAGGGGGCTCACCTAAGGTTTGACATGAGCAGCAAGCCTAATAAACAAAGAGGAATCGACAAAAAAGATTATCCATATTCTTTTTCAAATGAATAGTAAGAAAATAAATAATTTGCCGATCATAATTTTGTTGCAATGTTCTTATCTCGTTATGGCCATGGGCTGCACACCCGAATTAGAAGATTATACCCGGTTTGTTGATCCCTTTATAGGTACGCAGCACCAAGGGCATACATTTTCGGGTGCCGCGGCACCACTTGGGCTGGTCTAGGTTAGTCCAGAGTCGATCAATGAATACCACAAAGGTTTTGAAATGGATCATGTGGCTGGATATCAATATAACGATCCGTGGATATGGGGTTTTACCCAGACGCATTTGAATGGTACAGGAGCCCCTTCTCTTGCAGATATATTGTGGGATATAAACTCTATTTGGAAGAATGTTATTGCGGCAGAACAGAGTTTTGAGGATGATTATACTTTAAGTGTTTTGGCAAGTCTAAACAGTGGGCGGAGAGAGATCTTTATTATGTTGTTCGATTTAATAAAAAAATTGTGGATAAACAGGAGCTCCCTGCACCTGAAAACAAAGAAGAGAAGGCTCCACGATATCTTTTGGGTTTTGATATGGGGGCGATGAAACGTTAGAGGTGTTGGTGGGACTCTCAACAGTGGGTGTGGATGAGGCCAAAAAGAATTTGGACGTAGAAATTTCCGACTGGAATACTTTTGATAAAATAAAAAAGCAAACCAAAAAAAAAACTATTTTTTCTTCTTTAAATTTTTGAGCACAGAAAAGGCTCGGTCCACATCTTCGTCGTTTACCAATACGGTAAACTCATTGGAAGTAGATATTACCTCAGTAATATTGATTCCCTCCCAAGCAATGGCTTTTAAGATGTAATAGTAAAAACCAGGAACCTGTATGTTGCTTTCGTGCAATTTTAAAGTAATGGCCGATAGATTTTCTTTTTTTAAATGAAGCTTTTCGTCACTAAAATATTCATCTATTAAATTGGCGTATGAACCGCTTATTACCAAGTTCGATTCATGTACCCCTCTAACCAAGGTGTAAAATGTATCATGGCTTAAAGATTCGAAAACCCGGGTGTGACATTTAATGAGTGTGTTGGAGTTTTTAAAAGTGTAGTCTGTTAAATCCGAACGCACAATAATATCGCCCAACATGCTAATCATTTTGTCAATGCCCCGTTGTAAGCTCAAATCCACTTGCGGACTAAGTCGGTTTAGTGCCATTACAATTGCACCATGTTTGGCATCCTTTAACAAGATTCTGTCTATATCGGGTTTTATTTTTCGGGCCAGCGACGAAACATTAATCAAACCTTCGAATAAGGCTTCTGATATAAAGGGCTGTGCTTTTACAACTGATTCTACAGCCTGCGGTATGGTAATCATACGATTGCTTTTTTAAAACGAAATATAAAACGTTAAAAATATAACAAAGTGTTATAAATTAGTTTTATTTAGAGATTAAATTTTAGGATTTATTTTTCTTCAATTATTTTTGTTTGTTGGATGATTGTATCTTTGCAATTATCTAAGTGTTTTTAAGGCTCTAAATTAACTTATATTATTTATATAAAGTATCATGGCATTTACATTAAAAGGCGCAATAGTGGCTATTGTAACCCCGTTTTTAGATTCGGGAGAGTTAGATTGGGTTTCTTTCGATAAGCTCATTGATTTTCATATCGTTAACAAAACAGATGGAATTGTGGTTTGTGGCACTACCGGCGAAACTCCTACTTTAACGGATGCCGAAGATGAGGCACTTATTGCACATGCAGTGGATAGAGTTGCGAGTAGGATACCTGTGATTGCAGGAAGTGGCAGCAATTGTACGCGTACGGCAGTAACGAAAACACAAAAGGCAAAAGAATTGGGTGCAGATGCTGCTTTGGTTGTTGTGCCTTATTATAACAAACCAACCGATGCGGGTATTTACAATCATTTTAAAACCGTGGCGCAAGAGGTTGATTTACCTATCATACTTTATAACGTGCCATCGCGCACAGGTGCCTCCATATTGCCGGAAACAGCAGTAAAACTGGCTATCGATTTTGATAATATTGTGGGTATAAAAGAAGCTTCTGGGGTATTATCTTGTATTACTCAAATTATTAGCCTTGCCCCTAAAGGTTTCTTGGTATATAGCGGCGATGATTTTTTAGCATGTACTGCCAATCTGTTGGGAG
Organism: Saccharicrinis sp.; assembly: GCA_024635555.1. GTDB lineage: Bacteria > Bacteroidota > Bacteroidia > Bacteroidales > Marinilabiliaceae > Saccharicrinis. Next base: position 22,944 of record JAGXIO010000178.1, on the reverse strand, counting down.
CCGATGGTTGTATATCTGTTGTTGCCAATATTATTCCGGCACATTTCCATCAGTTGATGAAAGTGTCGCTTCAGGGGGATGTAGCCGCTACAAAAGATTTGTTTTATAAATACCAGAAGTTAATAGATTTGTGTTTTATAGAATCGAACCCTATACCAGTTAAAACAGCATTGGCAGAGATGGGGCTTTTGAAAGAGGTTTTTAGGCAGCCCCTATGCGGTATGGTGGATAAAAACAAACAATTGCTTTTAAAGGAAATGAGAAATCTTAAAATAATTTAAAACTAAAGCTAAACAAGCCTATTAGGAATGATGTAGCATCCTTATATCAGCGATTTATTTTAGTAGATATTTATATAAACAAAAAGGTCTTTCGATTTAGGAAGACCTTTTTTAATTTGGGCTATCTTTGGGCGTAATAAAAAATGTACAACATGATAGATACCTTATTAAATCACAAAACCATCCGAAAATATACTTCGCAAGCTATTAACAGCACATTGCTAAACAAAATTCTCGAAGCGGGCACCAGAGCATCAACTACCGGAAACATGCAGGTATATAGTGTGGTGGTTACGCAGGCTCAGGAAATGAAAGAAAAGCTGGCACCTTGTCATTTTAATCAACCCATGATTAAACAAGCCCCCGTAGTGCTTACTTTCTGTGCCGATTACAATAGATTTAACAAATGGTGCAAATTAAGTAGCGCCGAGCCCGGTTACGATAACTTTATGTCGTTTGTATGTGGTGCCATCGATGCGGTATTGGTGGCTCAAAATGTTTGCATAGCTGCCGAAACTAAAGGATTGGGAATATGCTATTTGGGAACCGTTTTATACAATGCCGATAAAATTATTGATGTGCTGAAGTTGCCCAAAGGTGTGGTGCCCGTAGCAACCGTAACACTTGGTTATCCCGACGAAAACCCCGAACAAACGGACAGATTACCTTTGGATGCCGTGGTGCATTACGAAACATACCATGATTATACGGATGAGGATATTAAAAATATGCATTACGAAAAGGAACTGTTGCCTTGTAACATTGCTTTTGTAAAGGAAAACAACAAAAATACGTTGGCACAGGTGTTTACAGATATTCGTTATACTAAAAAGGATAATGTTTCTTTTAGTAAGGTTTTGTTGGATGTGATAGAAAAACAGGGGTTTATGAATCAATAATTGAACAAATATTTGAGTATTTTGTTCCAAATCTGTAATTACTGCTGTTTAACCATTGCTTTTTTATAAATTTATGTTTAACTTGCAGTTATATTGAAATAAAAGATTCATTTGCATTGTGTTGTGATAATTGCAAATGAATTATTGTGTGTTGTGTTAGTTAAAAATGAAAAGGTCTTTACTTCCCCAAGTAAAGACCTTTTTCGTGTTTTATAAAGCTGTGGAATAATGCAATTACTTTAAGGAGTTAAACTGTGAAAAACTAAAAATGCCAACTTGTATTAGCTGGCATTTTTAGTTTGTGTTTGTTATTATAGCACTGTGTATTACACATACATGCTGTTCCGTTGTTTCCTCAAATCTTCGTCCGAAATGTAATCGTCATAATCCATTTGCTTGTCAATGATGCCTGTTGGGGTAAGCTCAATAATGCGGTTGCTCACGGTTTGTATAAATTCGTGGTCGTGGCTTGCAAACAGCACAATGCCTTTAAATTGGATCAAACGCTCGTTAAAGGCCTGTATAGATTCCAGGTCGAGGTGATTGGTGGGCGTATCCAAAATCATGGTATTGGCATTTTTTAGCATCATGCGCGATATCATGCATCGCATTCTTTCGCCCCCCGAAAGTACCCTGCTCTTTTTATATATTTCTTCTCCCGAAAAAAGCATCTTACCCAAATAGCCTCGAATAAACATCTCGGTAGTATCGCTTGAGTATTGCGACAACCAGTCGGCAATATTAAGGTCGTTATCGAAAAATTCGCTATTTTCAATTGGTAGATAGGCTGTTGTGATGGTTTGTCCCCATCGATATTCGCCGGTTTTAGGCTCAATGATGTCGTTGATGATATCGAACAGGGCACTCATGGCTCGAGGATCTTTGGACAAAAAGACGATTTTGTCGTTTTTTTCCACATTAAACGAAACGTCTTTAAACAAAGTCTCGCCTTCAATAGAAGCACTTAAATCGCGGACCTCAAGAATAGTGTTGCCGGGATCACGTTCGGGTGTGAAAATAATGGCCGGATATTTTCTTGTAGAAGGCTGTATCTCTTCGATGTTCAATTTCTCAATCATCTTTTTACGGCTGGTCGTTTGCTTGCTCTTGGCCACGTTGGCACTAAAGCGGGCAATAAACTCCAGTAGCTCCTTTTTCTTTTCCTCGGCTTTTTTGTTTTGCTGCTGCTGCTGACGAAGGGCCAATTGGCTCGATTCGTACCAGAAACTATAGTTACCCGAGAATATCTGAACTTTACCAAAATCAATATCAACGGTGTGCGTACAAATAGAATCCAGGAAGTGACGGTCGTGCGAAACAACCAGCACGGTATTTTCAAAGTGTGTTAGGTAATTTTCGAGCCAGCTCACAGAGTCCAAGTCCAAATCGTTGGTGGGCTCATCCAGCAGCAGATTATCGGGCTTGCCAAATAGTGCACGCGCCAATAAAACTTTAACCTTTTCCTTACCACTCAAATTGCGTAGTAAAGAGTTATGCAATTGTTCCTTAATGCCCAATCCGCTTAGTAGGCTGGCTACATCGCTTTCGGCGTTCCAACCGTCCATTTCTGCAAATTTCTCTTCCAGTTCTGAGGCTTTAATGCCATCGGCGTCGCTAAAATCTGCTTTTGCGTAAAGGGTGTTTTTTTCGTTCATCACGTCCCAAAGGGTGGTATGACCCATCATTACGATATCCATCACCGACAAGTCGTCAAATTCGTGATGGTCCTGTTTAAGTACCGACAAGCGCTCACTTGGGCCAAACATCACGGTTCCTCCCGTTGGATCCAGTTCTCCGCTCAATATTCTTAAAAGGGTAGATTTTCCTGCTCCATTGGCACCAATAATGCCATAACAATTGCCTTGGGTAAACTTTAAATTCACATCCTGAAAAAGTGTTCTTTTACCGAATTGAATTTTTAAATTTGATATTGTAATCATGTATTATATTTTTTGCTTTAATCCTGTTTGTTCACACCTATTTGTTCACAAAATGGGCGCAAAGGTAACTATTAATATTGATCATGTTGCGATGTTGTACATTTTTTTGATTATTAAAAAAGGAGTTCTCTGCACGGTCATAGATAAATATAGTACCTGCTTTATAACGTTATTACATGTTTTCATTTCCTGATTGTATAATAATGCGTAATTTAGCCCGAAGATTCATTTTTAATTTACTAATCGTTATGATGAGAAACGTTTTTTTAGCCGGTATTATTTTTTTGTTTTGCGCATGTGCTTCTGTAAGAGAAACATCGACACAGCAGGCTTTGCAAGCAATTGTTACCGATAGTTTAACCCGTAAATTTGAAATGCAGAAGAAGGGCATTGATTTTTATGCCAGCGGATACAACGACGAATGGGTTTTGGAGATTGGGTTTGACAAAATAGTCAAGTTTTCATCACCTAAAAACGATAAAAAATTTGAAGTAAACATTCAAACTCTGGGTGAAGGTTTAAAAGGATCGGATGCCACCTATCAAGTTGCCAATGGCGATGGAGAGCTCACTATCATTATGAAAACGAAGGATAAACCCTTTGCCGATAAGGATGCCTTACCTTTTGATGTAAGTATAAGTTTTAAAGATTTAAAAAGCACTAAAGAACAGGTATTTACGGGCGAAGGCGAGTTTTATGGTGCCATCCGCTTGCACGATATTTGGGTGCTGGAACAAATTAACGGCGAGAAGATTGATATCGCACCCGATATGCAGCGTCCGTATATGGAGATCCATTTGGACAAAAGTCAAGTAATGGGAAATTTAGGTTGTAATACTTTCACTTCGGATGTTTATTTTGGAAGAGAACAAATTAATTTTTCGCAGCTCATGAGTACTAAAGTTGCCTGCCCAATTTTAAACTTAGAACAACGATTTGCAAAGATCGTGAGCACAAAAACATTTAACTATAGGTTTGATTCGTTGCAATTGATATTGGAAAACGAAATGGACAACCTTATTTTTAGAAAAACAGATTAATAAAATGCACATTAAAACATTTAAAGAGCTCGTAACGCAATATAAAGTTGTTTTCTTTGATGCATACGGGGTATTAAAAAACCACTCCGGCATGATGAATGGAGTAAAAGAATTGCTCGCTTACTTAAAACAAAAGAATATCGATTTTTATATTATCACCAACGATGCTTCCGGCTCGCCGACACTATTGTCTAAGTATTATAGCGATAGAGGTATTGACCTTATAGGTTCCGCCAATATGGTTTCTTCGGGCATGATGAGTATGCGGTTTTTAAAGGAGAATGTGCATCCGGGTTCATTGGTTGCTTATTTGGGCCGCATCACTTCGGAGTTCTATATCAAAGAGGCCGACCTTGTACCCATCCGCATGGAAACTGTAAAGCCAAACGATTATCCGAAGCTTGGAGCCATCGTGCTATTCGATGATGCTGGTTACGATTTTCAACCCACCATCAATAAAACATTAAATGTTATTAGGGGAACAGATGTGCCCGTTGTGGTGGCCAATCCCGATTTAGTATATCCGGTTAATGAGAGTGAAAGTGCATTGGCTGTGGGTAGTGTGGCCAATATGTTAGAAACAGTTGCCAATCGTAAATTCTTCAGGTTTGGGAAGCCCGATCCAAGTGTTTTTGAACTGGCTTTTGAGATGGCCAACAAACAGCGTAAAATATCAAAGCGTGAGGTATTGATGGTAGGCGATACATTGGATACGGATATTCTGGGAGGAAACAACTTTGGTGTTGATACGATTTTGGTTCTGTCGGGAAGTACCCTTAAAAATCAGGCACAAAAGATGATGGACGATAAGCAAATTAGTCCTACTTATATCTGTAACTCGGTTGTGGATTAGTCGGTTGTTCTCCGTTAGCAGTAAACAGTAAAGTATTAATCCTTTAATCCAATAATCCCTTAATCTTTAAACTCGGAACTCAAAAAACAACTTCTATACTTTAAATTTTTAAAACTACCTTTGCAATCTTAAATTAAAAACAATGGCAGAAATAGGTAAATACAATGTATTAAAAGTGGTAAAGGATTTGGACTTTGGTCTTTATTTAGACGGAGGTGATGAGTTGGGAGAAATATTGATACCACGCAGATATGTTCCTGTTAATTGTACTGTTGATAGTGAGTTAGAAGTTTTTATTTATCTGGATTCGGAGGACAGATTAATTGCAACTACTGAAATGCCAGATGCCACGGTTGGTCAGTTTGCATTTTTAGAGGCGGTATCTGTAAGTCAGGTAGGTGCTTTTATGGATTGGGGATTACCCAAAGATTTGCTAGTGCCCTTCCGCGAACAAAAGATGGATATTGAGAAAGGAAAAGGATATGTAGTGTACATTTATCTCGATGACGAAAGCCGAAGGATTGCCGGATCAACCAAAATAGAAAAGTTTTTAGATAATTTGCCCCCTCAATATAGCGAAGGACAAGAGGTTGATTTAATGGTGTTTCATCAATCGGAACTTGGATATAAGGCTATTGTTAACAGCGCGCATACCGGTATATTATATACGAATGAGGTTTTTCGCAACCTTAAAAAGGGCGACACAATGAAAGGCTATATTAAAAAGGTCAGAGAGGACGATAAAATTGATCTGGTGCTCGAAAAACCTGGTTACAGCAAAGTGGACGGCATAGCCCAATCGTTGCTCGATAGATTGAAAAAAGCCAATGGGTTTATTGATATTACTGATAAAAGCCCATCCGATGAAATAGCCCGCAGATTGGGTATAAGTAAAAAGAATTTTAAAAAAGCGGTGGGTTCACTTTATAAGCAAAAAATAATTGTCATAGAAACAGGTGGGATACGTTTGTTGGAGTAACCAGTACCTGTTCATTTCCCTAATCATTTCCCGAATCAACTCTTTCACACATGTTGTGCTTGATGGTAAAATAAAATGTAGTTCCCTGGTTTGGTTGGGATTCTAGCCAAATATGGCCACCTAACATTTCTACACATGCTTTGCTTATGGATAATCCTAAACCAGTTCCTCCATATTTTCTTTCGGTGTTACTGCTAGCTTGAATGAAACGGTCGAAAACACGCTCTTGTTTATCCGTTTCGATACCAATGCCCGTGTCGCTCACAACAAAATATAGCATATCTTTTTTTATTGAGCAGCTCATGGAGATACTGCCCTCCATCGTAAATTTTAATGCATTGCTGAGCAGGTTCTCAAGTATTTGTCGCAATCGGGTGGGGTCGGTATTTGTGCACAAAGGGGCATCGGGAACTTGTAAGGTAATTTTGATGGGCCTCTGCCTGTCGTGTATCAGTTCGGTGTAAATTTGTATTAGTTCGTTTAATAAATCATTTACAAGAGTAGGCTCTGGGTTTGGTTTTATAAAACCAGAATCTAGTTTTGAAATATGAATGAGGTCGTTAATAATACTTAGCAGGTGATTTCCACTATTGCTTATGATGGTGGCGTAATGTTGAATGTCTTCGGGATTCTCATAAAGTTCTTCTGTTAAAATTGTAGCAAAACCAATAATGCCGTTTAATGGGCTTCGTATCTCGTGGCTCATGTTTGCCAAAAAAGCCGATTTTAATCGGTCACTTTCTTCTGCTTTTTCTTTGGCCTGTTGCAGTTCCCGTATCATGGCTTTCCTCTCGGAAATATCTAATTTAACCGAAACAAAGTGCGAGATGCCTCCCTTTTCAGTAAAAATGGGGGAGATAACGGTTCTTTCCCATATTAGTTCGCCATTCTTCTTTTTATTTAAAAGTTCGCCACGCCATATTTTGTGGTGCAAAATTGTTTCCCAAAGTGTTTTATAAAAATGATTGTCGTGGAATCCGGATTTAAAAATGCTGCATTTTTTTCCAACGAGCTCCTGATTATTGTAACCAGTCGAAATAGTGGTAATTGGGTTGGCATACTCTATTATACCCTCTTTGTTGGTGATGACAATACTGGTTGGATTCTGTTCTATGGCCATCAATAGTTTAGCATTGTTACCTTCGGCCTTGGATCGCAATTGCACGTTTACCAGCAATTGTGCAAATACTTTAATCATTTGTTTTTCATCATCTGTAAAAGCATGGTAGTGGTCAACAAAATCAAAGCCAATAAATCCCATACATCTATTGCCGTGCATTAAAGGCACAGTCAATACGCTTTTTATACGCTGCTGTTCCAGAATATTCCTGATGGACTTATGTGGATAAGTTGACACGTTAAGTATTTCAATATCTTCACCTTGATTGTGTTTTTGTAACCATTCAGCAAATTCGGAAAAAGGCACTGCTTGCAAATATTGTATTTGAGGTTCGATATTCTCTTGGCAGTACTCATTGGTGTTAATGGCTATTTGTTTCTTATGGTCATAATCAAATATATAGCTCCGGTCAGCTCCAACAAAGTTGGCTAACCTTTTAAGTGAATAATTTATGGCCTCTGTGGTTTTATGAATAGGGATATTAATAAAATCCGAAGACAATTCCATAATTGTTTTTCGCAATTCCAGCTGATATTGAAGTTCTTTTTCGGCTTGTTTGCGTTTGCTGATATCGCTTATGGTACAATGGATGGTGGTTTTGCCTTCATAACTAATTGCCCTACCTACAATTTCAACATCTATTTCTCCGCCGTCTTTATGTCTTAGTTTACTTTGGAATTTCTCGATATGCTTACTTTTTAAAACTAACTGTAGTTTGTTACGCATGGAAGGTAATAGGTGCGATGGTACAAATCGCATAAAAGAGGAACCTAATATTTCATTGTTATCGTACCCCAGTAATTCGTTCTGCCGATCGTTTATAAAAATAAGTTTGCCGTTGTTGTTTAACACTACTATTATATCTGTGGTGTTATCTACTATAATCTTGTATTTTTGCTCTGTGTTTTTTAAGTTCTCTTCAATTTCTTTTTGCTCAGTAATATCGGTGGCGCTGCAAACCACATAGGCCACTTCTCCTTTGCTGTTCAGTTTTGGCACTTTGGTAATTGATAAATACTTTCGCCCAGCGTTTTTACCGGTGATCCAACCGTAGGTTTGGGTGGGTTTTTTACTTTCGAATACGTTAACGTTGGCTTTGAAATATTCATCGGCTTCATTTTTTGGCAGGATGTCGTAGATATCGCAATTGCATACTTTAGCTAAATCCCAAGCTAAAAAGTCGGCATGGGCTTTATTGGCCTGACCATATTCACGAGGGCTTATCAAATACCATATTTGATGAGGAATATCTTCAATCGAAATTTTTTCGATTGCTGCGCACGAGGGAGATGCATTTTCAAATGTTCCAGCTCTTTTAGCAATCTTATTTGACATGCCTAAAAGGAGTTAAATGTAACTTACATAATAGTAATGGCTCAACCAAATTTAACATTTTTTTCGGAAAAACTACATTTTTAAGGCTGTGTTTTTAGATGAGTGATTCATAAATGCTTTATAATTCCGATGAATTGAATCGTGCATATCAACATAAAAACACTATTTTTGCTAAACCTAAATGAAATAAACCATGCTATTTAAGCGCAATATGTTAGTTGTTAGTGTGTTGGTGCTTGGTGGAAATTATAATAACATACATTAGAATGATGAATTTAAAAGTAAATAGTTCGTGGCTGTCACTATTATTGTTATTATTTGCCGTATCCTGTATTCCACAAAAGGAATTATTATACCTGCAAGACAAAGAGTCTGTAGTAGAGTACGAGAAAGCTGAAGTGATTACGGGGAAATATATTTTGCAACCCAACGATTATCTATTTATTCAGGTATCAACTTTTGATCCGAAAATATCGGAGTTTTTTAATTCTTCGCAGGGAGGAAATCTTTCACAAAGTTCACAAAGCAATATGTTTATGTACATGATTGACGACCAAATGAACATAGATTTTCCGTATGTTGGGAAGATAAACTTGAAAGGCTGCAATATGGATTGCGCTAAATTAAAAATTATGGAAGGCCTAAAGCCTTTTTTAAAGGATGCCAATTTAATTGTTCGCTTAGGTAGTAATGCGTTTACCATTCTGGGTGAGGTGCGAAGTCCCGGTCAGCATAAAATGAGCAAGGACCAAATAACCATATTTGAGGCTATTGGCATAGCTGGGGATTTAACACCTTTTGGTAAAAAGAAGGATGTTAAAATTGTGAGACCACAGCCCAATGGCACCTATAAAACCATAGTGGTGGATATTACGGACAGCAAAATAATAGGATCGGATAAATATTTTATTTACCCCAACGATTTTATTTATGTTCGCCCCATTCGTGCCAAACAATTGGGAATAGGCGAATCGTTTAGTCTTGGTATATTCTCCTCGTTACTGGCTTTGACGCTGACTATTTTAACCCTGACTCGACCTTAGATTTAAAGTGCCAACTATGCAAAAAATGCCAAACCCTTCTACACCCGATACAGGCTTAAATATAAACCTCGATTATAAAAAGTTACTTAGAGACCTACTTAGGTTTTGGTGGCTCTTTGCCATAACCATACCGGTAGCCCTCGGAGGCGTATATCTACGACACCGATGGGTAAACGAGATATATAGCGCTTCCATGCGTATTTTAATGGAGGAGAGGGGAAACGAAATGCCGCAGACCGATATGATGGCAGGCTTTGGTCTAACACCGGGCATGAGGAACTTGGATAATCAATTGGCGGTTCTGTCGTCCTGGGATATGGTGGGAAAGGCTATTCGGGCCTTAGATTTTAATGTGAGTTATTTTGTTCAGGGCAATTTTAAAACCACCGAGATATACCCGGCATCAGATTATGAGGTTGAATTTGACACCTTACATGCCCAATTGCTAAATACACCGTTTTATATTAAGCAGTTAGACGAAACTCATTTTTCGTTAAAATACAATGCCGAAGGGGCAAGTTCGTATAATTATAGTACAGGAAGTGTTGTGGGTGGGCCAGCTATAGGCGATGTGGAGGAGCAGTATAAATTGGACGAATGGATAAGCACAAAATGGTTTCGATTTAAGATAACAAACTGTAGGCTTTCACTTTCAAACGAAAATCTATATTATTTTGTCTTTAATCATCCTAATTCATTAACAGGTGAGTATGCTGGCCTATTGCGGACATCTAAAATTTTGGAGTCTTCTATTATACGCCTTACGGTTACAGGGGCAAATAAGACAAAAAATATTAGGTTTCTGGACACCTTGGCCAATGTATTTATCGATTCTAATTTGGAAAAAAAGAACCAGATTGCAACAAATACCATTAATTTTATTGAATCACAATTGATAAATATCCGCGACTCGTTAAGTGATACAGGTGCGGAGTTGAGTAATTTTCGGACTAGTAATCGTATTCAAAGCATTTCGACAAAAGCAGAATATTTATTTTCCCAATTACAGGAATCGGAGCAAAAATTGGCCGAGCTGTATATCATGAGGAATTACTACGACTATTTGATAAACTATTTTGCCAGCGAAGATATTGACAATGATATTATTGCCCCTGCCATATACAAAATGGATAACCAATTGTTAACGGCACAAATACAAAAGGTGATAGAATTGAATACCGAAAGGTTGGCTGTAAAAATTCCTTTAGGCAATACAATAAACCCCTATTCCGAGCAAAAGGAAATGGAGCTTCTGTTGGCCAAAAATACGTTGATAAAATCCATCGAAAATCAAAAAATGGGTCTTGCCAAAGAAATTGAACGGATTAATTCCGAAAAAACTGATTTTGAAGCCAACCTTTATGGACTGCCCGAAACAGAACGAAAACTTTTGGGGATAGAGCGGAAGTTTGATTTAAATAACGAGGTATATACTTTTTTGTTACGTAAAAGGTCAGAAGCTCAAATTCAAAAGGCCAGCAATACGCCCGATCATCAAGTGCTCGAAGCAGCCCGTTATGGAGGGATGGTTACACCTAATATAAGGAGCAACTTTCAGAAAGCGGCATTGGCAGGTCTATTGATCCCATTGTTGTTGTTGATTGTACGACAACTGATCAACAATAAAGTAACCAGTGTTGATGATGTGGAAAAAATATCGGATTTGCCCATTGTGGGGCAGGTTCTCCATAGCAATAAGCCAGAAGTAAATGTGGTAAGTAGTCATCCAAGATCTGTTGTTACGGAGACTTTTAGGCGAGTACGTACAAGGCTGGAGTTTTTAGTGGGCGACACCCAATCACCCATCATAACCCTTACTTCCTCCATGCCCGGTGAAGGTAAAACGTTTTGTTCCCTCAATCTGGCCTCGGTTTTTGCTTTAGCGGGTAAAAAAACCGTTATCATTGGTTTTGATATGCGAAAGCCAGGCCTGAATAGAGTGTTGGGACTGAATGAAAATGATGGGGTATCGAACTTTTTGATTGGTAAGTCAAGCCTGAAAGATATTATCGTGCCGGATCCATCGGGTTTAGAAAATTTGTTTATCATCCCTTCGGGGGTTATACCGCCAAATCCATCGGAGCTCATTGGTTCGGATAAAACCATAGAGTTGTTTAAATTATTGCGAAAACAGTTTGATGTAATTATTCTCGATTCGCCGCCTATGGGAGTGGTGGCCGACCCATATTTGCTAGCCAGACATTCTGATGCTTTGATATTTTTGGTGCGCCACAACCACACCGTTCGGCAAATGTTTGCACACACAATTTCTAGTTTAAAGGGCGAAGGAATAACCACCAATGTCGGGATCTTGTTAAATGACCTAAATGTTAAACGTGGTGGCTATGGTGCCGGATATGGTTATGGCTATGGATACGGTTATGGCTATGGTTATGGCCACGGATACTACGAGGAATAGGAGATAACTCGGGCGTATGCTCCCATATTATCTCCTCCAGCTTTCTTCAATTTGGCTGCCTTTTTCGGAATGCTGTGTAATGTTTAAAAAGGTTTGTATTTCTTGCTGCATTTCTTCTACATGCGATATTACGCCTACAATACGGTTTTCGTTACGCAGGTTTTTTAGGGTGCCAAAAACTATTTGTAACGAGTCCTTATCCAGCGATCCAAAACCTTCGTCCAGAAAAAAGAAATTACGTTGGCTCTGGGTTAGATTTTGAATATTGTCGGCCAACGCAAGTGCCAACGATAGAGCCGCCTGAAATGTTTGTCCGCCCGATAGGGTTTTAATATTCCTAAGTTTTCCACCGTTCATATAATCCCTTACTTCAAAGCTGTTGTCGGCATTTAGTTCCAGACTCAGGCTTTGGCGCGTCATCTTATAAAACCGCTCGTTGGCGGTGGCACATAGGTTTTGCAGATAAACCGACGAAACATAGTTGACAAAACCACTTTTGAAAAATAGTTTCCGAAGGGTATCAATATCAGCTGCTCGTAGCTTTAGTTTATTTAGCTGCTCGTTAAGTTCTTTCTTAAGCAGGAGTTTCTTTGTCAGGTCGTTTAATGTGTTTTCTACTTTGCCATGTTCGCGGTTGGCATCGTTTAGCTTTTTTTTGCTTTCGGCAGATATTTCAATGGCACTTTGATGTTTCGCGGCATCGTAAACCTGGTTGTTTAATGCAGCGGTAAGCCTTTGAATCTCGTTAACGATAAGCTGATAATTTTGCTGGTAATCGTGAATTTTCTGTTTGGATGCTTCAATGTTTAATTTAAGTTTCAGTACCGATTTAATATTTTCGGTATTGCTGTAGGACGAATCTTTAATATCCTCTTCCAGTTTTTGCTGCAACTTGGTCAGCTGTAAGGTATCGGTTTCGAGATGCTTTTTGTTGATGTCTATTTTACTTTGAAGCACAGCTAATGTCTTTTTCAATTCTTCCATCTGCACCCGTGTATTTTCGTACTCGGCAATTGTTTTAGTTATTGTGTTTTGCAATTTTTGGGCGTTAAGCACAATTTGTTCGCTGCTATTGCTTGCTTGCAGTGCAATAAGTTCGTGGGGTATTTGGCGCATCAGTAGTTCCTTCGAGCCCACATTTTTATCCATTTCCCGCTCTATCCTGCTCAATTCTTGCTGATACTTTTCTTTGTTTTTACTTTCTTGGGCATACTCTTCCCGCGACAGTAATAGTTTTTTTTCGGTAGCTTCAATAGTGGTTTGGATTTCCTTATACAGGCGTAAAGCTTTTTCTAAATGACTTTCGTCTTGATAATCGGCAATAACACTGGACTGGTGCACTTTTAATTGTTCATGCAGACGGAGTAATTTTGCATCAATGGCCGTTAATTGTGCGTCCAACGGTTTAATGCCAGCTATGTGCTTCTCAAAGAGCCGAATCAGTTTTTGTGTGCGTTGGATGTGGGCTTCCTTGGTTGCCGCTTCGTTTTTGCAAAGTTTAATTTGTTGGCCTATATCTGTTGAATTATGAGGTTTGGGGTGCTGCTCCGAACCGCAAAGCGGACAGGCCTCGCCATCTTTAAGGTTGAGTGCGTGGGTTTCCAAGCCCAAACGAACAAGAAGCTCTTCGTGTTTTTGGGTTATCCTTTTTTGTTCTTCTTCGTGGTGCTGTAAATCTTGGTTTAATTGAAGCAACCATTGGTTTTTATTGTCCGAGGTAGGGATATAATTATATTCATCTAAACCCTTCAGTAACTGTTGTTGTAATTTTTTAGCCTCCTCGGTAGCTGCTTTCTTTTCGTTTTGTGTATCTGCAATAACAGCTTTTATATTTTTGTTGTTTGTGTGCCATTGTTGTGCTTGGTTAAGGGTTTCAATTTTAGGTTGTTGCTTTTTTAGTTCAGATAACGAAGTTGCGGTTTCTTTTTCCTGTTCTTCAATCTGCGTGAGCTTAGTGATGACTTGAGCCACCAATAATTCACCCTTCTTTAATCTTACGGTTTCCTTTTCAATTATACTAATTAAAGTCTTTGCCTCGGCCAATTTATTTAAATCTTCCACCTCTTTTTTTAAGTTGTCAATGGTTTTGTACGCGGCATTTATTTGGTCGAATTTAACGCTTAGTTTATCTAAATTTACATGGGTTTCTTGTTGTGCAGCTTGGTCGGCAATTAATTGGGTATTGAGCGTAAGGGTTTTTTGTTGGCAACTTTCAATAGCTTCCAAGGTATTTTTAAAATGTACAATACAATATTCATAGGCAGCTATATCTACTTGCAACTTTAATATAGACTCCTTTTGTTGGCCGAGTTCTTTTTCCTTTTTATGGTACTCGCTAAGTTGTTGGGTATTCTCCTTTAGTTTTTCCAGTGTCTGAACAATCTCCTCGTGTTGCTTTTGAGCCAGTGTGAGGGTTTGTATGCTTTGTTCAATTTGCTTTAGCTGGCTTTTAAGTTCCGTTTGTTGTTCGGGTGATATCTCCCCAAGTTGTTCCAAACGGCCCAATAAATTTTGTATGATGGCATTATTCTGCGTTTCTAGGTTCTTGACTTTAGGCGAAAGTTCAAATTTTTGTAGTCCAAACAATTCCTTCATCATTTGGGTGCGCTCGCTACTTTTAAGTTGTAAAAATTCCTGGAATTTACCCTGAGGTATTATAATGGTACGTTTAAAGTTGTCGTAGCTTAGGCCGATGGTGGTTTCTAGCTCTTCTTGGCTTATGGGGATGTAATCTTGCTTCTCTAGTTTATAGATAACGCGATCCATCTTTTTTACATCTTCATAATTTTTGCTGTTTCTTTTTGCGGATACCTGAACTCGATGAGCCTGACCGTTATTCCCCGCCAAAAAGTCGAACTCAATATAAAGCTGGTTCGATTTCAGGTTCATCATATTGTAATTGCGGTTGTCGCCACTTAAAAGTAAGCGATCCGTTTTTCCGTATAGAGCAAAGGTTATTGCCTCCAGAATACTTGATTTGCCGCTGCCCACTGTGCCAAATATGCCAAACAGGTGATTGGCAGTGAGCTTTTCGAAATCGATGGTTTGTTTTTGTTGGTAGGAGTAGAGTCCTTCTAAAGTCAATTTTATGGGTATCATGCGTCGTGGTTTTGGTCGGCAATTACTTCGTCTAATAAATTAAGGATGCTTAGGTTGGGCGCTATGCCGTTGGCATGTATAAAATAGTCGGCAAATAGGGCTTTAAAGTCTTTGCCTATTTCAATGGATTTGTTGCTGTTGTGCCCAGGCTGTTTTGATTTTAGCTGTGGGATGAGTGTAACGATACCATCGTGCAGTCCGTGGAGGTGTTGCCTATCTTTGGCCGAGATATATTCATCTGTTTTAAGCGTTAGTTCAATCAATGCGGTTTGGTTGCTCAATAGCAGTTCTTCGGCATTTTTCATTCCTTCCGCCGTAAATCTCAACAAGCGTTTTCCCTGTTTAAGCTCTACGGCTTTTAGTTCCGCTTTTTTCCCTGGCTCCACATCAACTATCATCACAAATTTTTGCTGGTTGGCTTCGGCAAAGGAGTAGGATAGGGGACTACCCGAATAGACTACCGGCTGCTTGTGTGTTGCCACTATTTGCTTGCGATGGAGATGACCAAGGGCCACATATTGAACCTGCGCCGGAAAGTTATCGGTATAAACTATTTGCGCACCTCCCACGTGCAGTATGGGTCTTTCGTCCTCGGGCTCTGGCTGGGGTTGCTCGCCGCGGTTGCTTACAAAAAGATGGGTGGCTAAAATGTTAACTCCTGCTGTGTCGCAATACTTCTCGGCGATCTCGGCCCATTTGCTCTGCAAAACATCCCGTAGGTCAGCCTCTTTATCCTCGGCATTGAGGGCTTGTTTTAGGCGGAATTCATTGGCATAGGGCGTAGTTATCACGCGCAAAGGATATTGGATCGACGGAATATGAAACTCCACAAAGCCCTCGTCGCTGTTGGTGACTTTTAATCCCGATTCAAGCTTAAAAGATTTTGTTTGGCTGTTGGGATAACCCAAAAATACAATGCCACATTCGCGAGCCAGGGGATCGGCTGTTTCAATGCGGTCGGGCGAGTCGTGGTTGCCCGATATAGCCACCAGTGGCCTAGTTCCTTGGCGCGTAAGTTTTTTTAGGGTACGGTAAAATAACTCAATAGCTTCCGAAGAGGGATTGAAAGTATCAAAAAGATCGCCCGAAATAATTATGGCATCCACTTGTTCGGCATCTGCTATGGTACATATCTCATCCAAAACCAACGATTGCTCTGGGATACGAGAAAAATTTTCGAGCTTTTTGCCAATATGCCAATCGGCGCTATGCAATATTTTCATCTCAACTTTAATTATAATAGACGTAAAAATCAAAAATAGTAAAAAAATCAGATGCTTCATGGTAAACATATATAGCGCCTGTAATAGCGTATCTTTATTATAAGGCTGTTTAGCTTAATGCGGGGCATGTGAATTGTTAAAAAAGTAAGGAGATTAGCCTAATTTTGGCTTGTTAGATGTGTGAGTTAGGTAAAAATTGGCTCTATACCCTTATTTTATTGACTTTAGATTTGGTTTATACTTTGAATAATCTATATTTGTAAAGCAAATTTGGTAAACTTAGTTGTTAACCCTAAAAATTATCAGTTATTATGAACAAAGCACAATTAATTGATGCAATTGCCGGAAATTCTGGTTTGACAAAAGCAGACGCTAAAAAAGCGTTAGATTCATTTATTACCGTAACCGGTGAAGCACTTAAAACCGGCGATCGAATTTCCCTAATCGGATTTGGTTCCTTTTCTGTTTCTGAAAGAAGCGCTAGAACTGGAAGAAACCCGCAAACAGGTAAAGAGATTCAAATTGCTGCTAAAAAAGTAGTTAAATTTAAGGCTGGTAGCGAACTTAGTGACGCTGTTAACTAATCTCTTTTTTCTGGAAAGGATATTGTAGAGAGTACTTTAAGTGCTCTCTTTTTTTGTCTTATAATTTTGAGAATAAAATGAAAACACAACTGGTTGAGTTTTTAAGTAGCCATCTAACAGAAAATAGAAATGCCCTGTTCGATAGGGTTTTGCAAGACCGAACTAAATATCTGACCGTAGTTCTGGAGGATGTATTTCAATCGCATAATGCCAGCGCAGTTTTACGTACGTGCGATTGTTTTGGTGTTCAGGATGTTCATTTCATCGAAAATAGAAATGAGTACAAAGTCAATCGAGATATAGCGCTAGGCTCGGCCAAATGGTTGAGCATATCAAAATATAGCAAAAAAGAAAACAACACCCGCTTGGCATTACAACAATTAAAACAACAAGGCTATCGGATTGTAGCCACCACACCCCATAACAGCGATGTTGATCTGTATGATTTTGATGTAAAAATAGGTAAAACAGCGTTGGTTTTCGGAACCGAACTTACTGGAGTTTCAGATGTTGTTAAAGAGGAGGCCGACGAGTTTTTGCGCGTTCCCATGTATGGATTTACTGAAAGTTTTAATATATCGGTTTCGGTAGCATTGGTATTGCAACATTTAGCACACGAGATTCGTAATAAAAAGGTAGCATGGAAATTGAGCGATGCTGAAATGAACGATGTGAAATTAGAATGGATTAAAGCTTCGGTTAAAAGTGCCGAACTGATGGAAAGAGACTTTTATAGTAAATAAAAAATGACCAAAGGTTTTTTTTTATAGATAAATGACAATAATTAGAGGATTAAAGGTATTTTTGTATATTTAAGTATGAAAGACCAATCTAAAATACTTTCTTTAAACTTTATTTTCTATTTTTGAAAAAAATACTAGCCCTATGAATTGTATTATTATTGACGATGATAAGTTATCGACCAAGATTATTGCTGAGTTTGTTGAAAAAACGGATGAACTGAATCTTATTGGAACTTATGCAAGTGCAGTTGATGGCGTCAATTATCTGAATGGTAAAAATGCCGTGCAAATAGATATACTCTTTTTAGATATAGAAATGCCTGAGATGACGGGGATTGATGTGCTGAAGACCTTAAATGTGCTGCCTCAAGTGATTATTTATTCATCGCAAGAAAAGTATGCGCTTGAGTCGTATGAGTATAATGTAACCGATTACTTGCTAAAACCTGTTACCTATCCACGATTTTTAAAAGCTATAAATAAGGTTAAGGAAAAGAACGAGAAAAGAGAGGATGTAACTAAAAGCAGTACAGAAATATTTATAAAAAATAACTCCTCGCTTGTTAGGGTTAAATACGATGATATTCTTTGGATTGAAGCCTTAGAAAATTATGTGGTGGTAAACTCGTTTAAAGAAAAGTACACCATTCACTTTACCATGAAAGCAATATCGGATAAAATGCCATCGGATCAATTTGTTAGGGTACACCGTTCTTTTATCGTAAATGTTGGTAAGATAAAAGTGATTGAAGATAACTCGGTAGTAATAAAAACCGAAAATGGTTCTAAAGTAATTCCAATTGGTAAATCGTATAAAGATAAGTTGATGGATGATATAAACTTGATTACCAAGTAGGTTCCGTTAATAACAAAAATATAAAAAGCCGCATTTGATTTTTCAGATGTGGCTTTTTACATTCGTTGAAGTAATTGTAATAGACAAAAATAAATAACGTATATTCCGAATAGCTTCTGTTAATCTTTTGGAAATAGAATGGGAAATGCACGAAAGATAGTACTCCTGTTATCTCAATTATAAATGAGTAGAAACAAGTGCACAAGCATTTAAAGATGTGTGAATAATGTAACTTTTTATCAGGATTGTGTAACACAATTCTCAATTACATTCCCGAAATTGTTTCCTGTATATCAATAGGCTGGCATATTTTAATCGGGACATGAAAGCCTCATATGACAAGTGCCCCCTACCTCACAAACAGAAGCTGTTCCGGGTAGCTTGTCTACCAAATAGGAGTTCGGAAGGTCGTTGAAAAATAAACTTGTCTGTTAACAAACAGTGTATTTGCTAACTGAAAATATAACTACTGACACATGAAAATAACTTACATAGCCACATACCCGCCCCGCGAGTGCGGCATAGGAGCATTTACCAACAACCTGTTTAAATCGATGTTGACCCAAAATGAACACGAAGGTTTTGTGGTAGCATTGAGCGACAACGATCTTACCTATAAATATCCTAAAGAAGTTAAAGTTACCATCAGGCAGGATTATCAGGAGGATTATCTAAAAGCAGTAAAATACATAAACATTAGCGGTGCCGATGTTTGTATCCTCGAGCACGAATTTGGCATATTTGGTGGACAAAGCGGGGTTTATATACTTCCTTTGCTTCACCGGCTGGAGATACCGCTCATAGTCACCCTGCATACCATTCTTAAAACGCCATCGTACAATGAAAAAGCAGTCTTGAAAGGAATCTGCAAGATGGCTCGTAAAATAGTGGTGATGAGCCACAAAGCGGTTGAGTTTTTGGTGGATATTTACGATGTGCCAAAAGAAAAGATTGCTTTAATCGAACATGGCGTTCCGGATATTCATTTCAATCCCGAAAAATCGAAAAAGCAATTTAAGCTCAAAAATAAAAAAGTGCTGCTCACTTTTGGGTTCGTTGGTCGTAACAAGGGCATTGAAACAGTAATAAAAGCCATGCCTGAAGTGGTAAAAAAGCGGCCCGAAGTTATTTACATCGTTTTGGGGAAAACACACCCAAATGTACTACGGCATTCCGGTGAAGAATACCGTACTTTCCTTCTTCGTCTGGTTAAAAACCTTCAGCTTGAAGATCATGTTATATTCCTAAACGCATTTATCGACGAACAGGATTTGTTCAAGTATTTATATGCCTGCGATGTTTACATCACACCTTATTTAAACGAAGCGCAGATTACCAGCGGAACACTTTCGTACGCTGTTGGAGTGGGTGCGGCTGTGCTTTCGACACCTTACTGGCATGCTGTTGAGCTATTGGCCGAAGGGAGGGGCAGACTCTTTAATTTTAACGATTCGGATGAGCTTGCGCAAACTTTAAATGAACTTCTTGACAATCCGGAACAAATTAAGGAGATGAAAACTATAGCCGGCGAATATGGAAAAAAAATAACTTGGCCAAAAACCGGCGAAAAGTATGTTGCTCTTGCCGAAAAAATTGTGAACGAAGAGATTCCAGTCATTACCAAAAAAGATAATGAACCTGATTTACTTCTCCTTCCCCCCTTTTCGCTTGCACATATCAACCGCTTAACTGACGACACAGGTATCATTCAACACGCCAAATTTGGCATACCAAACTTAAAAGAGGGCTATTGCCTGGATGATAATGCACGGGCTTTGCTAATGGTTTTAATGGCCTACCGACAAAAGAAAGACATGCGGGCGCTTGAATTGTCTCCTATCTATTTAAGCTACATCCATTACATGCAAAATGCTGACGGGACTTTCAGGAATTTCCTCAGTTTCAGTCGGAATTTTTTGGATGAAGTGGGCTCCGAAGATTCGTTTGGCAGGACCATTTGGGCCTTGGGTTACCTGTTGGGAAATGCCCCTAACGATGCCTATTATCAAATGGGTAAGTTGGTATTTTTTAATGCATCTCCCAATTTCGAAAAAATAAAATCTATCCGGGGCATTGCCAATACAATGATTGGTATTAGTTATTACCTGAGAAGCAACCCATCCGATGATTCCATGACCGAAAGGTTAAGAAATCTAGCGAACGTATTAGTTAAACATTATAGAGAAAATAAGGCCACTGATTGGAATTGGTTTGAATCATTACTGGCTTATGATAATGGAATTTTACCATTAGCTTTGCTGCATTCGGCAGAATTACTGAACGACCAAGAAATTACAGACACAGCCATTGAATCGATGAATTTTTTGACCAGCCATACCTTAAACGACAATTACCTTTCGATTATTGGGAATGAAAAATGGTATAAAAAGGAAGGTGAGCGTTCGCTTTTTGCACAGCAACCGATTGATGCTATGGCCATGGTTTTAATGTACCACCAAGCCTATTTTGTAACCAAAGACAAAGATTATCTCAATAAACTATACACCTCTTTCTTGTGGTTTCTGGGCGAAAATGATTTGCGTATGAGTTTGTATGATTTTGAAACTACGGGATGTTGCGATGGTTTCGAAAGGTATGGTGTAAATCGAAATCAGGGTGCCGAAAGTTCACTTGCTTATTTAATCTCATATTTAACTGTTTTGCAGGCTTATGACGAACTGCATAAATCGGATTTAAAAATAGTGTAAAAACCCTGCAAAATCAGGATGAAACTAGTAATTGCTATTTAATTAAGATTTGAATAATACAGGTGACATCCTTTGTCACCTGTATTTACGTTCGTTAATATCAGAGATACTGAATTTCCAATTCTTTTCCGGATCATCTATGCGCTCAATAAACCTTTTTTGTTGCTCATCTTTTGAAAGGTGCAGGAAAAACTTGATAATTTTAGTGCCGTTTCTGCGAAGATGTTCCTCATGCTCCACAATGGAGCGATATCGTTCTTGAGTCTGACTTTTTCGCCGGGCTGCACCCGAAACTCGTTTGATTTTATTTTCATTTCTTCTACAAGATTTAGTTTTTATTCCTTATTTCCAATCTCTATTTAGTTCTGATCTGAATTTTCTTTAGTGGAATTTATGCAGCTCGCAAATATCATAACCACGAGTGATGATATCCTACTTACCATCCTCGTTAACCTTTACTTTTATTGGATCGAATATCTTGTAGGCAAGCAACTTTACACGATCATTCAACAAGAACCAAAGCAAGGCATACCCCCAAACAAAGCCTGCCCAACCCCAACCAAGAGGTGTCATGAACAATCCATAGACGGCTATTAAGGTTGCAATGATTTGTGTACCAAGTACGGCTATCCATAATATTTTGGCAGGACGAATTGACCAATAATTTCAAACTAAGAATAGAATTCGTTTTTCGCAAATCCTTTTTTTGCGGTATCAAAATCAGCATTTTTTATAATGCTGCCATTATTAGTGATACCTGTTACGTTTTTACCCGCTACATTTACCAGTTCCTGTTTTAAAGTCAAATGGTAAGTAGTTGTATCTGTTTGGGTCGATGCAGTAAATCCTATCAGCACAAACAAAAGCTAAGGTTAGAGAGGTAAATCTAAATCTCATATTATTTGTATCTATTTTGATTTAGAGGGAACTATAACAGCCCTGATGTATTAACAGTTGCCGATTTTAAAGCTCGTCGTCACGAACATACAGCGCGGAATAAAAACAATAAAATTCCCATGGTACAGAGTACCATGGGAATTTTGACTGATGTTCTTGAATTAGATTAACCCTTCAGAAAGGCCAACAGATCCGCATTTAGTTTTTCCTTATGTGTTTCGGCTAAGCCATGAGGCCCACCGGCATAGATGGTAAGTTTCGCATCTTTAATAAGCTTAACAGCAAGTTTGGCCGTAGTTTCTATGGGAACTATCTGATCATCATCACCATGGATTATCAGGGTAGGAACATTAAACTTTTTCAAATCTTCAGTGAAATCGGTTTCCGAAAATGCTTTAATACATTCCAGTTCGCTCTGCAAACTACCCATCATACCTTGAAACCAGAAAGCATCGCGCATTCCCTGGGTTGCCTTGCTGCCTTTTCGATTTGCACCAAAAAAAGCCTCGGACAGGTTTTTGAAAAACTGTGAACGGTCGCTAGCAACACCGGTACGTATATCGTTAAACTTACTCATGGGCACTCCGCCCGGATTTGCGGTCGTTTTGAGCATTATAGGTGTTACAGATCCCATTAACACCACTCTGGCAACGCGTGATGTGCCGTGACGGCCGATGTAACGGGCAACTTCTCCACCACCTGTAGAGTGACCAATAAGTGTAGCATCTTTAAGGTCGAGTAATTTGAATAATTCCGATAAATCATCGGCATAGGTATCCATATCATTTCCATTCCATGGCTGGCTCGAACGCCCATGTCCACGACGGTCGTGAGCGATACAGCGATAGCCGTGGGAGGCCAGGAAAACCATTTGGGATTCCCATGCATCAGCATCAAGCGGCCATCCGTGACTGAAAACAACGGG
>JAGXIO010000177.1 GCA_024635555.1 Saccharicrinis sp. | reverse complement strand
GGATTTCCAATGCCAGCCATGTGAATGCGCAGCTGATGGCGCCTACCGGTATGGAGGGTGAGCTTTAAAAGATTTAAAAAACCAAAACGTTCGGAAGGAAGCGACTGCAATACTTTATATTCCGATTTGGCCATCTTTCCATCCACCTCATTCTGCACAATTCCTTCGGTATTTTGCTTGCCAATGGTTACCGCCAAATATCGCTTTACAATTTTTCGCTCTTCAAACATCTTGTTTAAAAGCAGGGTAGCCTCGCTGGTTTTGCCAATCAGCAGTGCACCGCTCGTAGGGTAATCCAAACGATGGATAGGCTCCGGCCAGCGCAGGGCATCGGACGATGAGCAGGGTTTAAGCACCGTGCCAAGTGCGTTTTGCAAGGTAAAGCGTTTATTTCCGCTCACCAATATGCCTGCCGGTTTGTTAACAATGGCCAAATAATCGTCTTCATAAAACACCTCCAAATCCAACTCAATCGTAGGTCGGAATGTTGGTTCCTCATCTTTTAACAAACAAATAACTTCGCCGCCCAAAATATAATCACCCGAGTAGCCTCGTTTTCCGTTTACCATAACCCTTCCTTTTTTAATAGCCTTTTTAGTGCTTTTAATAGAGTTTAGGCTGGTAAAAGTTCCCGGTGCAAAATCCGACAACCTTATCCGGTGTGTTTGGGTAGGTACGGTATATGTTTCCAGAATGGTAGCAGATGAGTCTTTATCCATGGTAATTCGATATGAAAGGATAAAGCTATCCCAATTTTCCAAACGTATGAGAAATGTTATTGTTTTTGTGCATATAAATAGGCAACTTTGATGATACAAAATGATTACTTAACATATTTTAGCAATTATTTTTATGGCCAAAACAGGAATATTCTATGGTCCCGCTAAGGGTAGTGTAGCAAAGGTAGCTACTATTATAGCACAGCAATTAGGCGAAGATTCAACCGATCTTTCCACCATTAAAGATTGCGATGCTTCAATATTGAACAGTTACGAGAAACTGATATTTGGCATCTCCACTTTGGGAAGAAACAATTGGGATTCGGAGCATGAAGACGACGATTGGGATGTTTTTTTTACCCATCTAAAAGAAGTGAACTGGAAGAACAAAAGGGTGGCCATTTACGGTTTGGGTGACCAAATTAATTATCCCGATAATTTTGTCGATGCCATAGGATGGCTATACGAGCGGCTCAAGGACTTAAATGTGGATGTATATGGTCCAGTGGCTGATAAGGGCTATCAGTATAACGATTCGGAAGGCTTAATTGATGGTGTATTTGTGGGATTGCCCTTGGATGAAGACAACGAGCCAGAAAAATCTCCCGAAAGGATTAGAGATTGGCTCGTTGAACTAAAACAGGAAGGCTTCTGATAATTATGGCTTAATAAATTTTCATCTCTAAATCAAATCGTTATGAAACTCGAACATCGTACCGTTATCGATAAAAAGATTGTGGATACAGCGGTAAAAGAACAAAACATTGATGATTTAGGAAAAGCTACCATCCGGGAACTTGTGGCTATTGTTAATAAGATTGAAGAACGAAGCGGGGTGGATTTTATACGTATGGAGATTGGTGTGCCCGGACTTCCTGCTTCGCAAATTGGCGTGAATGCCGAGATAGCAGCGTTAAAAAGCGGTGTAGCATCGCAATATCCCATGATTGACGGTGTAAAAACCTTTAAACATCAGGCCAGCCGTTTTGCCAAAGCTTTTATGGATATTGACTTGCCCGAGGAATGTTTTATCCCCACCGTGGGCACCATGCAAGCCAGCTTTGCACTTTTTTTGGCTGTATCGAACCTCTCACCTAAAAAAGATACCATACTATTTATCGATCCCGGTTTCCCGGTTCAAAAACAACAGCTGAATGTGTTGGGCATCAAGCATCAATCATTTGATATTTTTGATTGTCGCGGAGATAAACTCCAGGAAGAAATGGAAAGCTATCTCATTAAAGGAAACATTTGCGGAATCGTTTATTCCAATCCCAATAACCCCACCTGGATATGCCTGCGGCCAAGTGAATTGGAAATAATAGGAAACCTTTGCACCAAATACGATGCCATTGCAATTGAGGACTTGGCCTACTTTGGAATGGATTTCAGACAGGATATCTCCACACCCTATCAACCACCCTATCAACCTACAGTAGCAAAATATACCGACAATTATGCCCTGCTAATTTCGAGTTCTAAGGTGTTTAGTTATGCAGGACAGCGACTTGGCACGCTATGCATAGGGCACAAGCTCTTTGCCACTTATTTTGAATCATTAAAAATTAGGTTTGGCATAGGTAATTTTGGGCAAGTTATCGTGGGAAGATTGCTATATTCGCTGTCGTCAGGCACAAGCCATTCGGCACAATATGCGGTAGCAACCATTTTTAAGGCGGCCTGCGACGGAACCTATAACTTTTTAGAAGAGGTAAAGGAATACGAAGTTAGGGCGAAATTAATGAAAGCATTATTCTTACGATATGGCTTTTATATTGTGTACAACAAAGATATTGATGAGCCCATAGCCGACGGATTTTACTTTACAATTGCTTACCCAGGATTAATGGAAAAAGAGTTGCTCCAAAAACTCTTATATTTCGGAATAAGCGCCATTGCACTGGCAAATACCGGAAGTCGCATTCAAGGACTAAGAGCTTGTGTTTCGCACACAGAGCAAAGCAGATTTGCCGAGCTGGAAGAGCGCCTGGTAATGTTTCAGCAAAGCTTTTAAGCAAGAGATATGGAGCAGCGCGACATCCCGCAGCATTGCGGGAAGAGATAAGAGACAAAAAGATATGGAATGAAATGACATCCCGCCACCTTTTATTTAATTTTGGCGGGAAGAGATTAGAGACAAGTGATTAGGGATTAGAGATATTATAGTCAATAGAATGATTGAGATTTTATAAAATTATGCAATTTGGTTTATACCTCAAGTAGATCTAAAGTCTATTATCTAAAGTCTATCATCTAATGTCTAATGTCTAATTTCTAATGTCTATTATCTAAAAGTCCAATAACTGCGAAATATCAGGTGTTTTTGATGATTCCCATCATAAGAAAGATTGGTGTATTTACATAGATTGCGAATAAAATATAAAACGATAAAAAATTATGGCTAAAGCTAAAGGGGCGATTGTGGTGGATACGGTAACATGTAAAGGTTGTAACATATGCGTATCGGCCTGTCCTACTCAGGTTATTAAACTGGCAGACCAAGTGAATGGCAAAGGATACCATTATGCATATATGGCCAACCCGGATGCCTGTACCGGTTGTTCAAACTGTGCTATCATGTGCCCAGATACTTGTATCACGGTGTATAGGGTTAAGCAGACTAGCGCAGAACCAACCATTCATTAACGATATTTTGTTGTGTTGGCTCAATATATTATACAGTAATATTATGGAGGCAAACGTAACATGTAAAAGAATAAATTTTAGATAGATGAGAGAACTAAAATTGATGAAAGGCAATGAAGCCATTGCCCAGGCTGCCATTCGCTGTGGCGCTGACGGTTACTTTGGCTACCCTATCACTCCGCAATCGGAGATAATGGAAACCCTTATGGCCGAAGCCCCCTGGGATACTACCGGCATGGTGGTATTGCAAGCCGAAAGCGAAATAGCATCCATTAATATGGTGTACGGCGGTGCCGGATGTGGGAAAAAGGTGATGACCTCTTCTTCGAGTCCCGGCATAAGTTTAATGCAGGAAGGGCTTACCTACTTGGCAGGTAGTGAGTTGCCTTGCGTAGTGGTGAATGTAGTGAGAGGAGGCCCTGGATTGGGCACCATTCAACCGGCTCAATCGGATTATTTTCAAGCTGTTAAAGGAGGTGGACATGGCGATTATAAATTGATAACTCTGGCCCCCGCTTCCGTTCAGGAGATGGCCGACTTTGTTGAGATTGCTTTTGACCTGGCTTTTAAATATCGTAATCCAGCCATGATATTGTCGGATGGTGTGATTGGTCAGATGATGGAAAAAGTGGAGCTGGCCGAACAGAAACCACGATGGACAATGGAATATATCGAAAAAAATCACACTTGGGCTACCACCGGCAAAAAGAAAGGTCAGGAAAGGCGAGTAATCACATCGGTTCAGTTAGAATCCAGCGTGCAGGAAGAATTTAACTTTAAGCTGCAAGCCAAATATCGAGAGATAGAAAAAAATGAGGTATTGTACGAAAAGATTATGTGCGACGATGCCGAATATTTGTTCGTAGCCTATGGCTCAAGTGCTCGTATATGTCAAAAAGCCATAGAAATAGCCCGCAGTAAGGGCATAAAAGCAGGGATGCTTCGCCCCATTACGCTATACCCTTTTCCCATTCAACAGTTACAAGAGCTGGCAAAGCAGGTAAAAGGCATGTTATCGGTAGAAATGAGTGCAGGGCAGATGGTAGAAGATGTAAGATTGGCGGTGAACGGAAAAGTGCCAGTGGAGCATTACGGACGCTTTGGCGGTACTATCCATTCGCCCAATGAAGTAGTGGAAGCCTTGGAACAAAAATTAATAGGAGGATAAGTAATGGCAGATACATATACAATAATATCACCCGAAAATCTGGTTTATAAAAAAACAGATCTTCTTTTAGATAACGTTATGCACTATTGCCCCGGCTGCAGCCACGGTACAGTGCACAAGCTTATAGCTGAGGTTATCGACGAAATGGGCATACAAGAATCCACCATCGGCATTGCCCCTGTTGGATGCTCGGTATTGGCTTATAATTACATCGATATCGACTGGCAGGAAGCTGCCCACGGCAGAGCACCCGCATTGGCTACCGCCGTAAAGCGTTTGATGCCCGATAAAATTGTTTTCTCGTATCAGGGCGATGGCGACTTGGCGGCTATTGGAACGGCAGAAACCATACATGCTTGTAATCGTGGCGAAAACATTGTGATGGTTTTTATAAACAACGGTATTTATGGTATGACGGGAGGCCAGATGGCACCTACTACCTTACCCGGAATGCCCGCCTCAACCTGTCCCACGGGTCGTGATGTAAAGCGCGATGGCAACCCGTTAAAAATTACGGAACTGCTGGCTCAATTGCCTGGCACCTGCTTTGTCACCCGTCATTCGGTGCATACGCCCGGAAATGTGCGAAAAACGAAGAAGGCATTGCGAAAAGCTTTCGAAAATCAGTTGGCTAATAAGGGCACCTCGTTGGTAGAGGTGGTTTCTACCTGCAGCTCGGGTTGGAAAATGACCCCCGTGCAATCCAATAAATGGATGGAAGAAAACATGCTGCCCTATTATCCTTTGGGTGATATAAAAGATGAATAGCAGAGATGCTATCATATTAAAAAGTTTGCGTGTTGTAATATGGTAACACAGTTCGGCACAAGCAAATTAAAACCTAAGAGAACAATGAAGCCTGGATAAATGACAAAGGTAGTATATCCAATATCTAACAGTCTATTATCTAATGTCTCGCAGTCTCTTATCTAACTTCAAAATATATGAAAGAAGAAATAATTATAGCCGGATTTGGCGGACAAGGTGTGCTTTCGATGGGTAAAATATTGGCTTACTCAGGCGTAATGCAAGATATGGAAGTAAGCTGGATGCCATCCTACGGACCCGAAATGCGCGGCGGAACAGCCAACGTAACCGTGATATTGAGCGACGAAAAAATAA
This sequence comes from Saccharicrinis sp., assembly GCA_024635555.1. Classification (GTDB taxonomy): domain Bacteria; phylum Bacteroidota; class Bacteroidia; order Bacteroidales; family Marinilabiliaceae; genus Saccharicrinis. The sequence goes on along the minus strand of JAGXIO010000177.1, from coordinate 13,536 downwards.
GCTCACCCATCCTGCACGAATTCGATACAGCCATCATCCTCAACCAACAATCATTGGATAAGTTTGAGCCGCAGGTAAAGCCCGGCGGCATGCTTATATATGACGGCAACGGAATAACCAAACATCCATCAAGGAAAGATATTAGCATCTACAGAATTGATGCCACCGAGGAAGCCGCAAAAATGCGCTCTTCAAAAACTTTTAATATGATTGTTTTGGGCGGATATCTAAAGGTAAAGCCGGTTGTAGAAATAGAAAATGTAATAAAAGGACTTAAAAAATCATTGCCCGATCGCCATCATCATTTAATTCCCATCAATCAAAAAGCCATTGAACGAGGAATGGGCATTGTACAGACTGTTCAGGAGCTAGTGCAAGCATAAGATCCTTAGATAAATAAGCCGGCTTTAATCCACTAAGACCGACTTTTAAATTATTTGCACTTTTTTTTGTTGCTTAAAACTTTATTTTTCTATCTTTGCATCGCTTTAAAAAAGGCATAAACAGGGTCCGGTAGCTCAGCTGGATAGAGCAACAGCCTTCTAAGCTGTAGGTCCTAGGTTCGAATCCTAGCCGGATCACTTGTTCAAATACTAAAAAAACACTAAAAGCGCTTAAAACCAACGGTTTAAGCGCTTTTTTGTTTTCCACAAAGTGCAAAAAAGGGCATGTTTGGGTATATAAATCGAGACTTTACCGAGACCCCTAGAATGTTTCAAAAATAATTTTAGGCAGAAATTTACTCTTCGGGCTGCATCACACTCACGGTATCAACATTCACAGATATTTCGGCTAAACGTTGAGTCACTTCCTCGCTCATGCTTTCCTGATAGCGACCTCCAATATGCGTGGCCAGGAATTTTTCCATAGCTGCCACAAATGCCATATTATTTATGGGACGGGCAAAACCGTGACCTTCATCAGGGGCATTAATATATTCAACCGGAAAGCCCCGGTCGCGCAAGGCCACAACTATTTGATTTGATTCACGCTCAATAACACGCGGATCGTTCTTCCCTTGCACAACCATTAAAGGAGCCACAATACTATCGGCCGAGAAGAGAGGCGATTGTGACTTGAGCCACTGCTCACCTTCAGAATCGGCTGGATCGGCCATACGGGTATGAAGGGTAATGCGCATGGCTTCCCAGTAGGCCGGCACCGAATTGAGCAAAGTAACCAAATTTGAAGGTCCCACAAATGACACGCCAGCGGCATACACATCCGGTGTAAAGGCCAATCCGGCCAACGTGGCATAACCACCATACGATCCACCAAAAATACCTACCCGCTCCGGATCAGCAATTTCTTGCTCAATTAAATATTTCACACCCCAGGTAATATCGTCCTGCATCAGCAATCCCCACTGACGGTTACCGGCATTTAAAAAAGTCTTTCCAAAACCGGTAGATCCTCTGAAGTTAGGTTGAAGCACAGCATAACCTCTGTTAGCGAGGAACTGAGCATAACTACTATATCCCCAGAAGTCCCTTGCCCACGGTCCGCCATGCGGCATAACCACCACTGGCAGGTTTTTATCTCCAAAGCCTTTAGGCATTGTCAAAAAAGCCTTTATCTCCATACCGTCAGAGGACGGATAAGTGACGCTGGTCATGTTTGAAAGATATTCAGATGGCAAGTCTGGTCGGGGCTTATACTGGAAAGAGAGGGTATCGCTTTCGCTATCGTATAAATAAACGGATCCCGGATCTGTATCGGAATAGGAATTCACCAACCAGTAACGCTCATCAAGAGTTGCGCTATAGAATGATATTTCATTATCTCCCAATTGGGACTTCACTTCATTAAACTGACGCTCAAAATCTGCATCCTTAAAATAACGGCGGTTACGCACATCATTATAGGAGGTATAAAGCACTTTCAATGTTTTATCAGAAATCATCATTCCTCCAAAATCGACCTTATTCTCAGGATCACTTTCAACCAGTGTTTTTTCGCCGGTAGCGATATCCATCAGGTATAGTTGAGTCAGATCAATATCATCACCTACATTCGACACCAGATAAAAATGTTGATTATCCTCGTTAAACTCATAAGGATAAGCTGTTTCAAGTACTCCCCAGGAATAAAGCAATGTTTCCCCCTCAGTATCCATGCGCCAAAGCTCACTGGTTCCATCCGGGGTGGAGCGACTGGCCATGCGCAACTGATCTTCATGATCAAAAATCCATGAAGTATAGCGGTTTGTATTTTCGCGTATGAGGGTTAGTTCGCCGGTTGAAATATTGAGGCTGTACAAATCGTGCCAAGCCTTATCACGGTTATTCAAGCCCACAAACATCAAATCCGGATCAATTTTGGAAATATGAAATATTTGAACGCGCACCCCTTCCATATTGGTAATATTTCGGGCCTCCGGAATCACGCCTTCGGCAGCCTGTTGCGGGTCAACGGCATAGATATTAAAGTTTTCATCCCCCAGATGATCCATCACATAAAGCAGGTACTGGCCATCGCGCGACCAAAAATAGCCACTGATGGGGCGAGCCGTTTCATTGGAGACAGGCAGTGCATCTTTAAAGGGGGCATCCAAAGCTTTAACCCAAATATTGCGCGTGCCTTCATAGGGCTTTAAAAAAGAGATATAAGCCCCATCGGGCGATATCTTGCCTCCGGCAATCACCGGATCGTCAAAGAAAACCTCCCGATCAATCAACGGGGGCACAGTTTCGGTCTGTTGCATATCACATGCGAATAAAACCCATAACAATGGGACGATTAAAAATGTTAATACAGTCTTCATCAGCTAATTATTTGGTTAGTGTATCCACCTGAAATTTAATACAAAAAAATTAATACTTCAAACGGTGTGGGGGTTTAAATGAAATAATAAGCCATCCTACAAAGAATTGAAGCTCTCCATTTACTATTTGACAACAAGCGAATTAAAAAAATCTGCGTATAAAAACCACATATTCCAACATGCCTGACTGATTAGTCTCTCTTCAATAACCGTGGCTTCACTTGAATTATATCCAACGAGACGTCTATAATTTTCGTTCCCCTGCTTAAACCTTCCTGCAGTACAGTTCCTTTCATCATCTTAAGTTTTTAAACAGGGAAAAGGATTTATGGCTTCCTCCAAAATCACTCTTGTTACAGTAGCTCCCGACCGGGTTGCTCCTTCTTTTTTTACTGCATAAGGTATAACACAAACTAAAGCCACATTGTATTCTATTGCAAATTCACACACTCTCTCCAGATCAATATCTGAAATGTAGGGTGCAACACAGAGTGATCAATCATTTCTGCCAAATCCTGTTTTATTTTATTCAACTGAAGAGCATCCGAGCACCATCAATACCAAAACACTCAAGACCAGTAACTATAAATAATAAGACCTCATTTCTCTATATTGATTTATAGGCATTAATAATCCTATCCACTAATTGTCCTTTGGCCGGATCCATTTGCATGCGCTCCGGTTTCTCTTCAAACCAGGAAAGAGTTCGTTTAATACCTTCACTAAACTTAATGGTAGCGCTAAACCCCGGCACAAACCGTTTGATTTTTGAATTATCGAAGATGACACTTTGAGCTTTATCGCCCAAAAGACTACCGTAAGAACGTTCATGAAACCGACCAATAAAATCGGACGGAATATGCACTGCCTTGAGCGGTGCACCTGCTGCCTCAGCCACCAGTTCGTAAATATGGTTCCAGTTCATAATTTCATCCGAGGTGATGTGAAAACTATGCCCGATGGCCTGACGATGGCCAAGCAATCCATTGAATCCTTTAGCAAAATCTTCAGAATGGGTATGCGTCCAAAGTGATGTTCCGTCGCCATGAATGATGATTTCCTTGCCCTTTCGAATACGGTCAATAATAGTAAAATCGTTCCAACCACACAGTGGCACAGGAACAACTGTGTCGTAAGTATGAGATGGTCTGACAATGGTTATCGGGAAGCCACCGTCACGGAATTTCTGCATCAGAAAGTCTTCACAGGCAATCTTATCCCGCGAATATTGCCAGTAGGGATTGTAAAGTGGTGTTGATTCGGTAATTACGGGGTGTCCTCCCGGTTTTTGATAGGCCGAGGCAGTACTAATGAAAATGTATTGTTTGGTCTTTCTCATAAACAACTCATAGTCACGGGCCACATCCTCTTCCGTAAAAGCAATCCAGTTGACCACGACATCCCACTCATGGCCGTCAACCACTCTTTTTACTGCTTTCAAATCGGAATGATCAGCAACCAGGGTCGTAGCTCCTGGAATTTCCGTTCTTTTGGTACCGCGATTAAGCAGATACAAATCCATGCCCATCTCTATTGCCAGGCGGCTGGATGCAGTACTGATATTTCCGGTACCTCCAATGTATAGAATCTTCATAATATGTGTTTTTTAATAAAGCCAAATTCCACTTGAAATTATAGGCCAGTCTGTCTGTTTAGTATCCCGCTGCCTGACCATCCTTTCTCGATTCCGAGGCTCCATAATAAACCTGGTTTTTTTTATCCCACATAATGGCCTGATATCCTCCATAACCTCCAAGGTCATATTTCACCTTGTGCCCTTTTTGCATCAGCACCCTGATTACATCATAGTCAAAACCCGTCTCCAAATTGATCCATCCTCCATCTTTCATTTTGTAGCCTGTAGGTTCAGATGACATAACATGCTGAATTCTGGGCGCATCGCCAGCTTCCTGCAGACCCATTCCAAAATCAATAAGATTAACGACAATCTGCACATGTCCCTGTGGCTGCATCCCTCCACCCATTACTCCATAGCTCACCCAGGGTTTTCCATCTTTGGTAATAAAACTTGGAATAATAGTGTGAAATGGTCTTTTCCCCGGTTCGTATACGTTAAAGTGACCTTTTTCCAAACTGAATAGTTCTCCTCTATCCTGAAGGATAAACCCCAAACCAGTTGGCGTCATTCCGCTTCCCATTCCGCGATAATTGCTTTGTATTAGAGACACCATATTTCCTTCATCATCCGCAACAGTCATATAAATGGTTTCTCCCTGACCGAAATCGCCAGGTGGATATGAGTCTGCAGAACGGTTCATATTGATCAGCTTATTTCTTTCTTTTGCATATTCTTTGGAAATCAATTGGTCAATGGGAAGCTGATTGAAATCGGGGTCGGAATAAAACTTAGCCCTGTCTTCATAAGACAGTTTTTTTGCTTCCGTGAATAAATGCAAATAATCGGCGCTTCCGAAGCCCAAGGCTTTAATATCATAAAGTTCTAGGATGTTCAGAATTTGCAAAGCAGCAATTCCTTGTCCGTTTGGCGGTAACTCCCACACATCGTATCCCCTGTAATTAGTAGAAAGAGGTTCAACCCATTCCGATGTATGATAAGCCAAGTCCTCGTAGGAAAGAAATCCTCCCTGTTCTTTCATGTATTTATCTATTGTTTTTGCGATTGATCCCTTATAAAATTCATCCCTGCCTTTTTTTGCAATTAGTTCCAGAGTATTCGCAAGCGCTGGGTTTTTAAAAATTTCCCCCTTTGCCGGAATTTTTCCATCAGGCATATAGGTTTCTTTGAATCCGGGAAATTTCTGCAAAGCATTCACACTTCGTCCCATATAATAGGCGATGAGTTCAGATACCGGAAATCCTTCCCTGGCATATTTTATTGTTGGGGCAAGTATTTTCTCCATTGACATAGATCCAAATTTATTGTGCATTTCGAACCAGCCGTCTACACATCCCGGAACTGAAACTGGAAGCGGTCCCAGTGCAGGGATGCTTTTATAGCCATTTTCCAGAAAATAATTGAGTGTTAAAGATTTGGGTGAACGTCCACTGGCATTTAGTCCATATAATTTCTTAGACTTCGCAACCCAAATAATAGCAAACAAATCACCACCCACTCCGCTGCCTGTTGGCTCAACCAGTCCAAGCATTGCATTTGCTGCAATGGCAGCGTCGATGGCGTTGCCACCGGCTTTTAGAATATCGAGAGCTACCTGTGTGGCAAGGGGCTGACTTGTAGCAGCCATTCCGTGTTGAGCAATTACTTCCGAGCGGGTTGCAAAACTTTTTCCGGTTACTCTATCTTGCGCAAAAATACCGCCGAGTAGAGTAAGGCCTGTTAATATCAGAATGAATTGTTTCATGGTTTAGTGCTTGAAGTTTGAACTTGATTGCAAGATAATAAGAATACCCTTCACCTCTTTTATCTCTTAATAAGAAAATCATCTTTCTTGAACATTTACAAAAAATCAGGCTGCCTTTATAATATGCAATGGCATTCGCGTTATTTCTTTTCACTGAATTAACGGCTCAGTTAAATGCAGGTGAGTTTTACACCAAACACCTTCAAACCCAAAATACAGGAATGTACATTTTGGGATCCTGGGCTGTTGCTAATATTGCAACAGGTGCATACGGATGGAGTCGTTTCGAAGGCGATACAAAATATTTTCACCAAATGAATTTATTTTGAACATGGTTAATCTTGGGATTGCCGGATTTTCTATTCACCATAACATCCAGGCAGATCCTCTCACAATTTGCTCCGAAGAAGCGTTGGCAGAGGCGTGAAATCTTGAGAAAATTCTCCTTATTAATAGTGGTTTGGATGTTGGATATATTGGTGCGGGCTTTCTATTAAAGCATCTGGCCTCCGATTCGGAAAAGCGTAAGTACCTGTTAACAGCTTATGGCAATTCTCTTATTTTACAGGGGAGTTTTTTATTGGTGTTCGACTTAATTCTTTATGGTGTTTTGCTTTCATCTATAGTTTTTATTCCGAATCGATAAAGAAAATCTTTCGACATAGAAATGGTGAACGCTATTATGACTGTTGATCCCGAGATGAATAATGCGGGATAAGGTTTAGGAGGCAGAACATTACCAATTTTTCTGCCTCCATCAACACTTAAAGCCTTATTTTAATTTCATGCCCTGTCAGTGGTTTGTTACTTCCTCACTGTAACTTTCCTTTCTAAACTCCACTTGATTCATTTCTACCCCCTCAACATGTTCCAGTATTATTGGCTCATTAGGCACCTTATTCACGGTTATGTTACTAAGAACAACGTTTGTGATAGGTAAATTAGGATCACCCTCTATCTTTATGGGAACCTGACGTGTTTCGCCTGCCGTGATATTTTTGAGGTAGATGTTGCTGATGGGTGTATATCGTGTTTCGTAGGTGGGCACAAGGTTACGCCACTGGTAAAGCACATCGGTTTGAATGGACAACAGGCCCGCTTCTACTTTACCCACGTGGCAATTCTCTATATGGATGTTATCTACAAAACCGCCCCTGCGATGATTGGTTTTGATTTGGAGTAAGTTTCCCATCCTCGCCTTGTAACGATAGGGGTAGCTACAGTTAGTCATGTAAACATTGCGCACTCCTCCTGACAGCTCGCTGCCAATGGCCAAGAACTGGTTCCCCTCTTGAGCCACACAATTGCGCACAACAATATTTTCGCAAACTTTACCCTTGCGCCAAGCATCCTGATTACGTCCAGATTTTATAGAAACAGCATCATCACCTTGTTTAAAAACGCAGTCCTCAATTAGGATGTTACGCGACATCTCAGGGTCGCAACCATCGTTATTATGACCCATGGCGTCAATGTTTACACGGCGCACCACGCCACCCTCTACCTCAACCAAATGGATTACCCAAAAAGGACTGTTGACGATATTGATGTCTTCAATCAAAATATTGCTACTGCGATTAAATTGTACAAAATGAGGGCGCATGTTATTATTGCCTACGGCCATTTGGCGTTTCTGTACAGGAACCCCATTACTCGCCATTGTATATAATTGCTTTAATGCCTCCATATGTTGGGGCGGTCGGCTGTACCAAGGTAACCATCCGTCCATCTTGGCTTTTAGGGTGCCTTTGCCCGCAATACTTATATTTGTACAGCCATCGGCATATACCAAAGGCGAATAATTAAAACACTCCATACCTTCCCAAGTAGTATGTACTGCCGGCAGATAATCTTTGGGGTTATCGCTGAACAACAGAGTTGCCCCTTCGTCCACATAGAGCTGTACATTACTTTTTAGATGAACGGCGCCCGTAAGCCACGTACCTTGTGGCACATAAACAATTCCCCCACCTTGCTCGTTACATTTGGCAATAGATTTTGCTATGGCAACCGTGTTTATCACTTTACCGCCCTCAACAGCCCCTTGATCCCTAATATCGAAGATACGATTTGGAAAAACTGGCACCTTGATGGTGGGCATATCAAAAGGTGCCTCCACATTAATTTTTTGATATGTCATGGCTGTTGTACCTGTTGCCTTTGCAGATATCCTATCCTTTAGTCCATTTTGCCCGTAGTAGCTTTGCATCACGTAAAAGGCCTGCTTTTTAATACCTCGGTGACTGATGAGCCCTTTACGGTTAAAGCCATCCTGAATCCCCGACAAAGGGCGACGTGGCGATTTGAAATCACACAAAACCCAAGGCGTGAGGCCAGCAAGTCCGTCAATAGTTTCAAGCATTTTTAGGCTTTCTTTATAAAGATAGGCCTGATAATCCTCGGTCCAACGAGTGAGCGTATCTCCCCTTAATCCTGCAAGCGCCCCACCGCCAAATTCGCTTATGATAACTGGTTTATTGAACGGTATATCAAAACGGATATCAGCAATTTGATGGGGCAACCATGAGTACCAGCCGTTGTACTGGTTAAAACTGATCACATCGAAAAACTTAGAGGCGGGGTCGTTGACAATATTTATTTTGGGAGCATCCGAAGTGGCATGTGTTTCCATGGCCGCACTTAACAAACGGGTACTGTCCATGTTGCGGGCAGCACTTGCCAGATTACCTAAAAACTGGGTACGTTCAGGAATAACAGGTGTTTCGTTGGCCATGCTCCAAATAATAACGGAAGCACGGTTTTTATCACGATTTATCAATCGTTGCAGCTGATTCTCCGCATTTTTGTAGGTTTCCTTGTTGTTCCAGCTAATCGTCCAATATACAGGTATTTCTTCCCATAAAAGAATACCCATTTCATCGGCCATCTGCGCCATATATTCATTGTGTGGATAATGAGCCAAGCGGGCATAATTGCCGTTCATCTCCTTAATCCATCCCAAAAGCAACCGTGCATCAGCGTCATTAAAAGCGCGCCCACCTCTTAGCGGATTTTCTTCGTGCAAACAAACGCCACGTAAAAAGATGGGACGACCATTCAACTCAATACTTTTACCATTAGTCCGAATAGTCCTAAATCCTATACGGTCTTGTAATCGCTCGTCACCTAATATCAACTCCACCTTGTACAAATAAGGATCTTCGGGGCACCACAATCGTGGCGCAAGCCCATCGATAAGCACTTTGGCTCGTCCATCGGCTTTAATCTCAACTTCTTCCTCTACTCCCAAATCATGGATTCGCAGCACTGCCTTTTGTCCCGGCTTTCCGCCCACTGTCTGTATATAGCCTTTTATCACCGATGCGTCATTGGGATCGAGCTGAATTTGATAATCCGAAATATAAGTTTCGGGCACTTCTATAATTTTAACATCCCTTGTGATGCCACCATAGTTCCACCAATCGGTATTGAGTGTTGGTACCGCATCGGCATGCCGCTTATTATCGACTTTAACAACCAAACTATTATCCCCATCCACTAATAGGTTCGTGACTTCAAACTGAAAAGGTGTAAAACCGCCAATATTTACCCCTAGTTTTTTTGCATTGAGGTACACATGGCTTTCGTAATTAACCGCCCCAAAGTAAAGGAAATATCGATGACCGGGCTTGGGTTCTTTGGCCGCAAACTTTTTTCGGTACCACACCGTGCCCTCATAATTGTAGAGCCCTTGTTCCTGAGAGTTCCAATCGCCAGGAACTTCCAATATAGGTGAATTGTCAAAGTTATATTCAAGCAAATCCCATTTGTTTTGCTGAGACCGATCTGCGTAGTATCCGCCCATGTAGCCCGCGTCTTTTCCCATCTGATCAAAGGGTTCCGAGCGATAATTGTAATAACCATTTTCATAGGGATCCACAATATATCGCCACTGTCCGTTAAGAGATTGGCTTGCTCGGTTATGTGTATTCATCATGGGCAACTGTTGACTATATATACCCGTTGTCAGCAATAACATGATTATGGTACTCAATATCCTTTGAGATATTATTATTTTTGTCAAAAAAATTGAAATTGTTTTCATTGTTGAATTTGTTCAGATTTTTATTTTATTTTCCAATCAGGCACTGGATATTGACGAATTGTACCTTTCCGGTACGGTACGGTATCAAAATAGGTGGAACCGGATTGGCGCAGATCGTTTGTTTGCCTAAGGTAAGCCACAAGTTCCTTTTCCAGTCGATTGCGCACGGCAGCAAACTCAGTGTTTTCGGCCAAATTATTCAAACATCCAGGATCGGTAACCACATTGTACAATTCTATAAACGGTCTTTTATCAGCAAAAGCGGCCACATAGGGTTTGATGTTGGGTTCTTGCTGGTGTTTCAAAAGATAAGCCAAGCTGGCACTATTATCCACATCATCAAAACCGTCGCAAAGCGATTCGTCACCCGCCTCAAACCAAAACGGCACGCCTATTGGCCAACGCCAGGCATTAACACTGTTATCGTTTACTATGCTGGAAGGAGCACCTACTGGCCACCTTTCTGGCTTATAATTGAGTAACAACAGATAATCGTCTTTGCGAATGGAACGCGAAGGATAGGGTAAATTGTTCCAACGTGCCGAAGAATGGCGTTCACGGCCGGCAAACACAGCCTCATTTCTTCCATCTTCCAGTAAAGTCCATATACTTTTTACACTGATCGAATACCCCAGATCCTTTTCCACTTCATCTAGATCAAGTCCTGCCACTTCCAAAAAAGTCGGCATCCAGCTATTTAAACCAATAGGTTTATTTTCAACCCTGGGCTGTAGTTTGGCCGGCCACATGGCAGCCATCGGCACGTGTGTACCATACTCATACAAATTGGCTTTTGCCCTTGGAAAGGGCATCCCCTGATCGGAAGTGACAACCACCAAAGTATTCTCAACCAAACCTCTATCTTCGAGCAAATCCAGCACATATCCCAATTGTTGATCGTACCACATTATTTCTAAAAGATAATCGGCGATATCAGTTTTTACTTCGGGTACGTTGGGCAAAAACGGCGGTAATTTGATGGCTGCCGTATCCAGCCCCCGACTAATGCCAATTCCATGGCGGTAAACCCTGTGTGGTTCGTGCACTCCTAGCCAAAAACAAAAAGGTTTATCAGGATCATTTTGTGCAATGAAATCTCTGAAATTACGGTAATAATCGATAAAGGAAGTTCCGTCGGGGCTCACCATTTTTAGTTCATTGTATACGGGCCCGGCAGGATTTTGATTACGTCCCAACACCTCCCAATCGCCTGGAGACCAACCTTTACCCGTATAACCGATGGCATATCCTTGCTTGGCCAGCAATTCTGGATAAGATTTGAATTTTGGATGGAAACCCGCCGCATGACTGCCCGCTTCTTCCAGCTCCCAAATTTGCTTACCTGTTAAAATGGACGCCCTCGAGGGGCTACAACCTGAAGCCTGAGCATAAGCATTGGTGAAGAGAATGCCTTGATGGGCAACCCGATCAAAGGCTGGCGTATTTATCCCCTCATAACCATAAGCCGATGCATGCGGATAGCTCTGGTCATCTGAAATTACAAATAAAATATTCGGTCGTCCCGATCTGTGTTCAGGTGTGCACGAGGATAAAACTGGCAGTAAAATTAAGACAACGGTCAATGGTACGTAAAGCATGACCTTTAAAATATGACATACTTGTTTTATCATAATCGATTTTTTTAGTGTTAATTACTTTGTTGATCTCAATGCTCCTTATAATTCAATTATTATTGCTGCAGGCAATAACTGACAAAGCAAATATGGCTGCAAATAATATGCTTAGAAGTGTTCCTTACAATTTTCGTTCGTTTAACGATTGAATTAATTGAACGGTTGCCGAAGTTTCCCCCAGCCCATCGGCCCATACGTTAACATTTACCTGTCCTTTCTGGCCTGTTGGTCTAACAATAAACGGGCTGCGCCCTTTAAAAGTAGTGGAAACGGGTTGTGTAAAACTCTCCATCCGTGCAGGGTGGCCGCTTAAAACCGCAGCCTGCACGCCAGGCCCATCAATACGAAAGAACAATCCTACCTCTGCATTAGGCACGCGTTGACCATCGGCATCGATTACTTCTACATTGAAATAAATAAGCTCATCAGTAGTGGCCACACCCCAATATAGAGGCCAAAACATAGCCATACTCGCCACATTGTTAATCTTGTGATTAATAAAATCATAGTCGGTAAACAAACCCCTCTCTTCATCCCAACAATAATCAACAATAAGCTGTTGCCGCTTTTTAGCTAACTCGTCCCAGTTGGATGTGGAAGTGATATCGAGCTCTTCTTCAAACCACTAAAAGTTAATCTCATAGGCGTAAAGGTTGCAGTTTAGATCCACTGACACGTAATCAGTACAACGCTGTTGATAGCGCCAAGTAAAATCCATACCTGTAGCGATTTCAGCAATTATATCGGCTCCAAACTTAATTTGTTCCTCTGCGGTCATTTCGGGCAAATCAGGAAAACGATGGCCAATTCCGCTATAAACCGATGCCAAGGTGGCTGTGTCGGCAATATAACCATAACGCTGTAGGCCAGGTATGTCTGTACTGTTGTTTCCATTAACCAACGTTGATCGATCGTTCCAAAAGGCATATTCTTTCAGAGCCGCCCGATAAGCATTTTCTAACCACTGTTTATCTTTAGACGGGTTGGCTTGGTAAAAATCACGAACCATCATACTATAAAACGGAGGCTGGCTGCGGCTATATCCCCAACTCACCGGAGCATTGGGCAAATAACCAAAAGTATCTATCTCAAAGGTTAAATTATCAATGTTGTTTTTAACCAAGTCGAATCGCTTATGCGCCAACAAACCTTTGTTAATAAAATACACATCCCAATAGTAAAACTCCTTTTGCTCGCCTAAGGCTTTGGTATAAGGTTTTGGCAACAGCTTGTGATGTCCGATGTATTCATCCCAACCGCTTTGGAGTGTTGAATCGATAGCGGCAAACACTTGCTTGTCGCTACTTATTATAATTCGATAGAGACTGTAAATTGAACTATGTCTCAATACAATCAAAGGAGGTAAACATTGAATGTTTTGATTTCCCAACAGATTACTGAAAAAACAAAGTAGTCTTCCCAAACCCTCCCAATAAAAGAACCTAATCTGTACCAATTATTTTAAACTTATTTTTTGGGAATATTCGATAATTTGTAAACCAATTTACCTCCTTTAGCAATATCTTTATGCTCTATGAATAATTGATTGAAATCATTGCCATTTAATTTGGCACTTTCAATATAGAAATTATTATCACTAAGATTCTTTGTTATAATCTCAAATTTTCTTCCTTCTTCCAGGTGAATCACTATTTTACTAAAAATTGGTGATGACAACTGAAATTCAGGTTTACCAACAGTTACAGGATATAGGCCCATAGAGCTTAAAACATACCAAGCCGACATGGTTCC
>JAGXIO010000176.1 GCA_024635555.1 Saccharicrinis sp. | reverse complement strand
CGTAAAAGTTACCCTTTACAGGTATTCCGGTAAGTTCACCTCCACCAGAATTACTACATCCGCTTAAGATAGTGACTACAATGACACTAAGAGCTAGTACTTTCTTCATAATATTTCAGACTATCGGTATTTTATTATTTCAATTTTTATCATAAATATCTAACGCTTTTATAACGTTTCGTTCTTTTCTCAAAATTAATATCTAGGTTGTACCCTATCATTATTTCGTGTGTTCCCCCATTTCCGGTTGCGGCAATTGCCGATGTAGTTATATCATAACTGTAACCAAATTTAACACCATTTTTCATTTCTAATCCTGCCAACACCACTATGGCATCCTGGTAACGATAAGTCAATCCTCCCCAATACCTTCCTCTATATCTTACCAGTGTATTCACATCTAACTGAATACTTCTTCTATCGGTTTTTAAAAAAACAGAAGGCAAAAGTTCGTAAGCGGTGTCTTCAATTTTATGCTTATACCCTCCAAGTAGATAAAAAGTTCCACTTGTTTTAAAATTAAATTCATTTTTATAATCTGCTTCAGGTTCTGTTATGTGCGATAAAGAAGCCCCAGCATAAAAAATTTCCGATTCGAAATACACTCCCAGCCCAGCATCAAAGGCCGAAGCTGTTTGATCAGTTGATGGGATATTGGGGTCTTCCTCATGTGAGGTATAAAAATCACTCTCGCTATTGGCCATATACCAACTTGCTTTTAGGCTTTGATTAAGCAATCCGGCATTTACCCCAAGCGACAAGCTTCCTTTATCCAATTCCCATTTTATCGCATAATCCAAATGTATCGATAGGTTTGTAAAATTACCTATTTCATCATTGATAAAATTTATCCCCACACCCGAATTCACGCCAAGAAACTTAAATGGCATATCGCCACTAAAAACCGTTGTTTTTATGGCCATGGTGCCTCTCCACTGATTTCTGTTAAGGGCTACTAGATTTACACCATCACTTGCCCCTGCAAACCCCGGATTAACAGCCAATTTGTTAAACATATTTTGGCTGAACTGCGGATCGTATTGCGATTTAACATTATTTGCAGCCACACAAAATATAACAAAAATCAGAATTCTCCTAAACATTTAATCAAGTTATAAAAAACTCAAAGAACTCCTGTTTTTTTCCTCAAAACCTATCTTGCTCACAGTCTGCCTTTTAGATAAGCAGCACTCTCGTTTGCTTCGGGGTGAAAACTGGGTTCGTATACTTTATTTTACTTATAAAGGTTTCGTTTTTCTTTGTTAAAAAAGTTATATTTTATTTAAAGTCAATTCACAAATTACACTGATTTTTTATAGAACTTCCACCACTTATCTGGCAGCTCGCCACTTTGTGCCATCAAAAAATCTTTTTTATTGCAAGCTAGTAATTTCACTTCGTTTTTCCATGGCACTTCAATCCACCATCTTTTGTTCGCCCTGTTTGAATAGAAACGTATGTGAAGGCCATAATCGTGTAAATGAACCACAGAAATTTTATACAATTGCGAGCTCTCCAACGGTATCTCTCTAATATGTTGGGATATAGCCTCTAAAAAATGCCAAATTATTTCTGCACAAAGCATGGCTCCTTTGCCTGTTTTATCCACAATCGGGTTGTATTCGTGCATGCAAAACGCTTTTACAGCAGCTCCCGCTCCGGCAAACCATGCAAGTTGACACGCTTCGAAACCAGCAAAACCATTTATATTAATAGTGGAAGAATAAGGCATATAACTTTGCTCAATAGCCCCCACATCAAAACTTATTAGGTCGGCATCTCTGCAAAAAGGCTCGGCATTACTTATATTCTCCCCTCTCAATTCCCCCAGTCTAACCGTATCCCAACCCAATTTAATCATTTCTTTTTCCTGACTTTCGCCTATCAAGTATTTTTGCGCACCTAGGATATTAAGTTCAAATATGGTTTGATTACACTGTTTTCCCAGCTCCGATAAATAGGTGTGAGCACTAAAATCGCTACCGTTGGTGCAAAAATCAAGCTTTGCATCTATCATGGTCAGCAATAAATCATTTTCAGCCTTGCTTAAAGCTTTGGTTACGGGCAGCACGTAATCCTGTCCTCCACCCACAATAAGGGCACGCACACCCAACGAAACCAATATTTGAACCACCTCGCCAAGCGCAAAATATCTATCGTTTAATGTTAGACCTTTTATATTACCCAAGTCAATAAGGCTTAACTTTCCCGAGGTTTTCCGTAATGATGCAAAGGAATTCCTTATGGTTGCAACCCCTTCACGGCAACCCTGGTTGCGGGGTGCATTTTTGTCATCGGCCACTCCAATAATGGCTATATCAAATTTCTTTAAATCTTCCGTACTCCAGCTTTCATCCATCCCATAAACAATTTGATTGCTCAAGGTATCTTCCAAGGGCATCAAATGAGCCTCTAGTTTTGGAGCTTTTATGGTTTCGAAAAAATCTCGGAGTTGCACTAGCTTACGTTTTTGGAAATTATTTTTTAGTGCTTTTTTTGGCAACTGCTTTTTTAGTTACCGCCTTTTTAGCTGCGGTTTTTTTTGCTGCCGTTTTGGGGACAGCGGCACTTTTAGCAGCTACCTTTTTTGCCGGCGCTTTTTTACCTGATTTTTTACCTGATTTTTTGCCACCTTCTTTAATTAGCTTTTGGCAGTCCTCCAACGAAAGCTTTTTAGGATCGGTATCCTTGGGTATTTTATAATTATTTTTTTGATACGAAATATACGGCCCAAAGCGACCATTCAAAACAATAATTTCAGGATCTTCCTCAAAGCTCTTTATATGCTTTTCTTTATCCGCTTTTCTTTTTTCTTTAATCAACTCAATGGCTCTACTGAGCTCTATTTCTAATGGATCGTCTATTCCTTTTTTTAGGGATACAAACTTGGAATCGTGACGAACATATGGGCCAAACCGGCCAATACCCACAACCACCTTTTTATCTTCGTAAAGACCAAGCTCGCGAGGCAGGTCAAATAAACGAATGGCTTCATCTAAGGTTATTGTTTCAATGTGCTGCCCTTTTTGCAAGGATGCAAACTTGGGCTTTTCCACTTCTTCGTCTTCGCTGCTCTCCCCCAACTGTGCCATGGGACCATAGCGGCCAATCTTAACCAAAACAGGCTTTCCGGTTTTAGGATCGTCACCCAACTGGCGCTCACCCGTATTACGTTCTGAGTTTTCAAGCGTATCCTCCACCTGTTGATGAAAACTTTGATAAAACTCGTCGATAGATTCATTCCAAACGACTTTGCCCATCGCTATCTCATCGAACTCCATCTCTACCTTAGCAGTAAAATCGTAGCTCACAATATTTGTAAAGTACTTCATCAGGAAGTCATTCACCACCATACCTATGTCGGTAGGAAACAGCTTATTGCGTTCGGCACCAGTAATTTCTGTTTTTTGTTCGGCAACAACCGTATTCCCTTTTAAAGCTATGTACTGGTAATCCCTTTGCACGCCTTCGCGTTCCTCCTTAACCACATACCCCCTGTTTTGTACCGTTGAAATAGTGGGAGCATATGTAGATGGACGACCGATACCCAAATCTTCGAGTTTTTTTACGAGTGCAGCCTCCGAGTATCGAGGAGGTTTTTGGCTCCATCGCTCGCGCGCCTCAATAATATCATAGCTAAGTGCATCGCCTACCTTCATTGGTGGTAACAATCCCGAATCTTCCTCTTCATCGGAATCTCCTTCATTTTCCGAGGCTTGCAGATATACTTTCAAAAACCCGTCGAACTTAATTACCTCACCACTAACCACAAAATGCTCTGTAATACCATTGCCCTTAATTTGCACGGTGGTTTTTTCCAATACGGCATCGCTCATTTGCGAGGCTATAGTCCGTTTCCAGATTAGCTCGTAGAGCTTTTGTTCTTGCTGCGAACCTGTTACCGTGGGTTTGTTTAGTTCTGTTGGGCGGATAGCTTCGTGCGCCTCCTGTGCGCCTTTACTCTTGGTTTGGTATTTACGTATCTTCAAATACTCCTCGCCCATAGCCGATGTTATTTGGTCGCTAGCCATATTAAGGGCAGTATCGGATAAATTAACCGAATCGGTACGCATGTAGGTTATTTTACCAGCCTCGTAAAGCTTTTGTGCTACCGACATGGTTTGTGCAACAGAGAAACCCAGTTTACGGCTGGCCTCCTGCTGTAAGGTTGAAGTAGTAAAAGGGGCTGCCGGTGTTTTTTTAAGTGGCTTTTTTGTAACATCACTTACCTTAAAATTAACTCCTTTGCATTTATTTAGGAAGGCTTCGGTTTGTTCCTGGGTATCGAAGCGCTTAGATAATTCAGCTTTTATTTCCGATACTTTTCCATCTTTATCCGTAAGGGTAAAAATAGCTGTTACCCGGAACGATGACTCCGCATTGAAGACAAATATTTCGCGTTCGCGTTCCACTATTAACCTAACCGTAACCGATTGCACCCGTCCTGCCGAAAGGGATGGTTTTACCTTTTTCCATAGCACCGGCGAAAGCTCAAAACCCACCAGCCTATCCAATACACGGCGTGCTTGCTGTGCGTTTACCAAATTAATATCTATGTCGCGCGGATTATCAACAGCATTTAAAATGGCCGATTTGGTAATCTCATGAAAAACAATCCTTTTTGTATTTTCAGGTGTTAATTCCAGTTCATCGTAAAGGTGCCAGGCAATAGCTTCTCCTTCGCGGTCTTCATCGGAAGCTAGCCAAATTGTAGTTGCTTCTTTAGCCAGTTTCTTAAGTTCTTTTACCACTTCCTTTTTATCGTCGGAAACAACGTAATGCGGTTTGTAGTTATTGGCAATATCAACCCCAAAATCTTTCTTAGCCAAATCGCGAATGTGCCCATAGCTCGACTTTACCATAAAATCCTTTCCCAAGAACTTTTCTATGGTCTTCGCTTTAGCGGGGGACTCCACAATAACCAAGTTTTTTTCGCTTATACTACTCTTTTTTGCCATCTACTATACTATGTTAATTCTAAATCCAGTCATCCTTAAGTGAAACCACAAGTAATATTTTGCCTGCCATCACCTTTTAAAAGCCGTCAAATTTATAAAATAATCCTTACAATACTAAAAAGCTTATTTATATGTGCCGTATTAAATTAATGAAATAAATTGTTAGATATCAGATAATAGACAATGGACTGACCTATAAGACACACAATATAAATCACTTAGCACAATCGAACTAATATTGACTATCATTTGATTATCAGTACATGACAAAATTTTAACAAACTATAATTAATGGATAGTCCAGACAATTGGCAACATATGCTCTGCTATAGCATTCTCCGGAGGATGAAGCCTTATGCTTGCGCCGTAGCCAGCGTAGGAGCAGGGCGAAGGACTTAGCGTAAGAGACCAAACGTTGATTCAATAAATAGTTCTAGCCACAAAAGCGGCCAGGTTTACCTTTGTAGATTTAAAATTACTACTATTTTTTTTAGAAACTTGCAGATCCGTTAATCGTTTTGGCAATAGGCTTGCTGTGTTGAGAGTAGCCTTAACTTTATTTCTATTTGTAAAAAAAAATGAACCGTTGAGTTCAGGATACGCAAATTTAAAATGCTGGTATAAGTAAAAATACTATTTTTACACAAAAAAATATCAACATACAACATTATGACCACAAACAACAATGGAATTATCAGACTACTTAAATGGTTTTGGGGAAGCGTTTTATTAGGATTATTATTCATATTTCTTCTGTTTTTTTTAATTTCCAAAGGTTTCTTGGGTATTATGCCATCCTTTGAGGTGCTGGAGAACCCTAAAAGCAATTTGGCCAGTCAGATTATTTCAGAAGACAATCAGATACTCGGAAATTTTGCCATAGAAAACAGAACTTTCGTCGATTATGAAGAACTTTCTCCTTATATAGTTAATGCACTTGTTGCCACTGAAGATTTGCGCTTTTACGACCACTCGGGAATAGACCCTAGAGGCTTAGCAAGGGTGATGCTGCGCACAGTTATTTTGGGCGACAAAGGATCAGGTGGTGGCAGCACCATCACGCAGCAGTTGGCTAAATTGTTATTTCACGAGCCTGCAAAAAACATATGGGATCGTGGACTTCAAAAACTAAACGAATGGGTTATTGCCATTAAGCTGGAGCGCAGCTATACCAAAAATGAGATAATAACCATGTATCTGAATAAGGTAGGTTACATTTACGATGCATACGGGATTAAATCGGCAGCACAAACTTTTTTTGCAGCCACCACCGATTCCATAAAAATAGAGGAGGCCGCAGTACTTATTGGCATGCTTAAAAATCCTGCCCTTTTTAATCCGGTGAGGCGGCCAGACACCACCGAATTTAGACGCAATGTTGTTTTAAATCAAATGCGTAAAGCCCAATTTATCAGCGATATCGAATACGATTCACTAAAAACCATACCTTTAACCTTAAAATTTGCCCGTAGGGATCACAAGGAGGGTGTTGCACCCTATTTTCGCGAACACATCCGCCTTACACTTAGCGCCAATAAACCCGAAAAGGAGAATTATCCAGTCTACTTAAACGACAAATTTATTGCCGACAGTACAGAGTGGGAAAAAAATCCTATTTATGGTTTTATCAACAAAAATTTAAAGCCCGATGGATCAAAATATAATATTTATAGCGACGGTTTAAAAATTTACACCACCGTGAACTATAAAATGCAAACTTATGCCGAGAATGCAGTTAAACAGCACCTGTCCCAAGATTTACAAAAAGCATTTTTTAGAGAGAAAAAAGGAAGAGCCAGGGCTCCTTTCACAAATGAAATCACACAGGATCAGTACGAAAGTATCATTAACCGAGCCATCCGAAATTCCGAAAGGTATCGCAGCATGCAAATGGCCGGAACTAGCAAAGACTCTATTATGATGTCGTTTAAAATACCGGTGCCCATGGAGATATTTACTTGGCAGGGTGAAAGAGACACAGTGCTTACCCCACTTGATTCCATCATCCATCTTAAATACTATTTAAGGGCCAGCTTTTTCTCTATCGATCCCAATAACGGTCATGTGAAGGCATATGTTGGCGGCCCCAACTTTAAATATTTTATGTACGATATGGTTTCGCAAGGTAAGCGTCAGGTAGGATCGACTATTAAACCGCTGCTTTATACGCTAGCCATGCAAGAGGGTCATACCCCCTGCGACCTAGTACCCAACATACCACAAACCTTTGTACTACCCGATGGAAAAACATGGACTCCAAGCGATGTTGGCAAGCATCGCAAAGGTGAAATGGTCAGCCTAAAATGGGGACTGGCCAACTCTAACAATAATATTTCGGCATGGGTGATGAAACAATATAACCCTCAGGCGGTGAGTGACATGATACATGAGCTGGGTATTCTTAGTCCTATTGACCCCGTGCCATCATTATGTTTAGGGACACCCGATTTTTCATTAAATGAAATGGTAAGCTCGTACTGCACATTTGCCAATAAAGGGGTACGCATTGAGCCTTTGATGATTACAAGAATTGTGGACAGATTTGGAAACGTGATTGCCCAATTTACCCCAAACAAAAAAGAGGTAATAAGCGAACAAACGGCTTACCTAATGTTGAACCTTTTACAAGGTGTAGTTAACAGGGGAACCGCAATTCGCTTGCGTTACACCTATAAGTTTACAGGCCAAATAGGTGGCAAAACCGGCACCACGCAAAACCAATCTGACGGCTGGTTTATAGGTGTTACCCCAAACCTAGTAAGCGGTGTTTGGGTAGGCGGTGAGGATAGAGACATCCACTTTGATGGTTTAAGCAGAGGAGCGGGTGGTAATATGGCCTTACCCATATGGGCATTATTCATGCAACAGGTATATGCGGATGACTCGCTGGCTGTTACGCAGGCCGATATTTTTGATCCACCGGCTAACTTTAACATTTCATTAGATTGCGACGACGACAAGAGATCCAAAATTGTAGGCGATGAAATTGAAGGGGTTTATTACGATGGTAAGGAGGAAGAGTTTTTTTAGGCCGTGCTATACCGAGGGTTTCGTTTAAAACGAAGCCCTCGGTTTTTTTAAAACGAAGTCCCTTAATTTATTTACAGCTAACAATCAATTACCAAGGGCATCGCTCGGAGCGATACCCTTGATTTAAAATACCAGCCCGTACTCCTTAATTACCTCCCTTTTTATTAATTTGCCGTTTCTTAATCCTTTTACGTCCATGGCCGATGAAAACTCCCAATCGGTTGACGTTTTTACTAACCCTGCACTTACAGGATTATTCAAAATGTAAGAATAACATATTTGTGGATCTTGCCTTTCAGGCATTTCCGATAAAAACATTGTACCGTTAGATGTATGGATAAAACTTGGTGTAATCTCATCGGAACAGCTTATACACTCAGCCTTGGTTTTCTTTCGAAACAGACTCCCACTTCGATGTTGTTGTTTATTGATAGCATTGGTGTAGGACCTAAGCATCAGCCCAATAGATTGATTAATGCTCCTCATCTCGCCTCCGAGGGTATCGCTCAAAGCGATGCCTTCGATTGTTTCTGTACCGATATTACCATACGTTCTTTTGGTCAAGTTTTCACCAAGGGCATCACTCGGAGCGATATCCTTGTTAGTAAAGTTCACCAGCACCATCAAATGAAAATGATTGGGCATTAAACACCAAGCCAAAATATCACAATAGGGTAAAATGTAGAGATTTATTTTCTGAAGAAAGAAAAGATAATTAACCCGATTATAAAAGATGTTCTGCTTGTTATTGCCTTGATTGAAAATGTGATATAAATGGCCAGTTTGGAAGTACATCGCATAATATGTTTGTGATTTAGACTAGAGATATCGCTTGAATAGACACCCTTGCCTTATACAACAAGTTAGGATTAAACAAGGCATTATGCAAATTTAAATAAGGTTTACGTAAAGCATAGCGATTGTTATCTATCCATTACCAAGGGCATCGCTTAGAGCGATACCCTTGGTTACGCAAACAACAACTTAAAAGCTTCTTCGAGTTTACTAACCTGTATTACTTCCACATCGTATTTTGCCAAATCTAAGCCTTTGGTAAATTTAGGTATGATAATTTGCTCGAAGCCAAGTTTGGAAGCCTCGCCTATCCTTTGTGCAATGCGAGTTACGGGTCGTATTTCGCCAGAAAGACCTACCTCACCAGCCATACAAATTTTTTGAGATACGGGAATATCGATATTTGAAGATAAAATAGCCGACACCACCGCCAAGTCGATGGAGGGATCGTTCACTTTAATTCCACCGGCAATATTCAGAAACACATCTTTTACCGCCAACTTAAAGCCTGCCCTTTTTTCTAATACCGCCAAAAGCATATTTAGCCGACGCAGATCGAAACCCGTGGCTGAGCGCTGTGGTGTCCCATAGGCTGCAGTACTTACCAAAGCTTGTGTTTCTATCAAGAAAGGACGCATACCCTCTATGGCTGCCGAAATGGCTACACCGCTCAAATTTTCGTGATGATGCGAAAGGAGCAATTCCGAGGGATTGGCCACCTCCCGTAAACCATCGCCCAGCATTTCGAAGATGCCTATTTCGGCTGTTGAGCCAAACCTGTTTTTTATCGATCTAAGAATACGGTACATATGGTTTCTGTCGCCTTCGAACTGAAGCACCACATCGACCATGTGCTCCAACACCTTGGGGCCTGCCAGGTTTCCTTCCTTATTTATGTGACCTATCAACACCACAGGCAAGTTCTTTTCCTTAGCCACACGCAATATGGCGCCCGCACACTCACGTATCTGCGATATGCTGCCCGGCACCGATTCAATATTCTCGCTACTTAATGTTTGTATAGAATCGATGACCAGCAAATCGGGTTCCACATTTTTAACATGACCCAGTATTTTTTCCAATGAAGTTTCGCTCACCACCAGGCAGTTATCATTTCCCTGATGAATCCTGTCGGCCCTTAATTTTATTTGCTGTGGACTTTCCTCGCCTGAAACGTAAAGCACCTTTTTTGAACCTATCCGTAAAGCCATTTGAAGCACCAATGTTGATTTGCCGATACCCGGCTCCCCTCCAACCAAAATGATAGAGCCGGGCACCATTCCGCCGCCCAAAACCCTATCGAGCTCAACATTAGAAGTATTTATACGCGGCACATCCGATACTGGTACATCCTTTATGTAAGCCGGTTTTGACGAGGTAGTTTCAAAAAAGCTTTGAATACCGCTGGTTTTTGTATTTGACTTCACCACAAACTCTTCCACAAAAGTGTTCCATTGACCACATGAACCGCATTTACCCAACCATTTGGGCGAATCAGCACCGCAGTTCTGACATACAAATACTGATTTAGTTTTGGCCATGTGTGAGAGTTTTAGAGGTTAGATATTAGAGGTTAATGCTTTTTACTGATTACAACACTTCGTTATATTTTTGTAACTATCTGAATGTTAGAGTTTTTGATGAGTTACGCGATTTTCGCTAACCCCTTGATAATATAGCGTTTGTAAATAAGTCTAATGTCTATTATCCCAGCCTGACGCATGGCAGGTAAAATCTAACGGTCTATTGTGATTACTGCCGACTAAGTTTATCAATGATATCAGTGGTCGAAAATCCTTCGACAAAAGTGATTGTCTCTACCGAACCACCTCTTTGTGTAACGATATCGTAACCCACAATATTCTCAACTTTATAATCGGCACCTTTTACCAGCACATCGGGCTGTAAGGTTTTTATCAATTCGTATGGGGTATCCTCATCAAAAAGTACCACCAAATCGATAAAACCAAAGGCGGCAAGCACAATGGCTCTGCTTTGCTCATCCACTATGGGGCGTGTGGGGCCTTTTAATCTACTCACGGATGAATCGGTATTTAGTCCTAACACAAGGCGCTGGCCTTTATTAGCTGCGGCAGCTAAATACTCCACATGACCTCGATGCACAATATCAAAACAGCCATTTGTAAAAACCACCTTTTCATTGCTCTGTTGCCACTGTTGCACTATTTTAGCAGCTTGCAATGCCGAAACTATTTTTGTTTTTAACGATGTAGTAGTCATCACTATATATTGATACAAAAAACCCCGGAACAACCGGGGTTTAAATGAAATTTAAATTTGTTTATACCAGCTTGTTGGTTTCCGTGTCGGGAAACACAAATCTGGGTTTAAATAGTTTAGCCTCTTCAAAGGGCATGGAAGCATAGGTAATAATAATCACGATATCGCCTACGGCTACTTTTCGCGCTGCGGCACCATTTAAACATATAACCCCCGAGCCACGCTCACCTTTAATAACATAGGTTTCAATACGCTCCCCATTGTTATTATTTACTACCTGCACCTTTTCGTTCTCTATTATATTGGCCTCATCCATTAAATCTTCGTCAATGGTAATGCTGCCCACATAATTAAGGTTTGCTTCGGTAACCGAAACATTGTGTAGTTTAGACTTTACAACTTGAATGTGCATCATAAAAGTTTTTGTAAAT
>JAGXIO010000175.1 GCA_024635555.1 Saccharicrinis sp. | reverse complement strand
GGTGTGATAAGCGCATATGAACTTATGTTAAAGCTTTAAAGATAACTTTTTATTTATAAAAAAGTACATTGGTAAATTTGCTAGTCAGCGCGTAAGGGCAATAAAAAGTTTACTTACTCCAATATTTTTTTGCCCAGGCTTGTTGTTGTTCTTTATCGTGGAAAGTCCATGCCAGTATACGGCTAATCTTTGTTCCCTGACTCATCTTGATGGTTTTTACCTCTGCGGCTTGCACCGCTTTTAAGGTTTTACGAAACGTGCGTAGGTTGTCCTCTTTCGAAACCAAACTTGTAAACCAAAGGCAGGCCTGACCGAAATCTTTGCTTTGCTTTATCATGTTTGTTACAAATCGCTCTTCGCCTCCATTGCAGTACAATTCCTTACCTGTACCGCCAAAGTTTTTAACAAGCTTATTGACTTCTGTCTTATTTAAACTACTCAATTTACGAAGAGATACGGCTTCTGCTTCCTCTTGTGAGGAATGAAATGGTGGATTACAGAAGGTTATATCGAAATGCTCATTGTCGTTAATAATTCCCCGAAAAGTATCGTATGAATTGGCTTGTAAACAAAGATGGATATGACCATTTAGCGTGTCGTTTTTTTCGACAATGGCGGTGGCTGAGCTAATGGCTGCTTCTTCAACATCCGATCCCAAAAAAGACCATCCATATTCTCTATTCCCAATAATTGGATAAATGCAATTGGCTCCTACTCCTATGTCGAGGCACTTTACGTGCTTGCCTAAGGGAATTACGCCCTCATTTACGCTTGCCAGTAAATCGGCGGCGTTGTGAATATAATCCGCTCTTCCGGGCACAGGTGGACATAAAAAACCTTTAGGAATTGACCAATGATCCACATTGTAGAAATGCTTTAACACGGCTCTGTTTAGCATCAGAACTGCCTCTGGGTCAGAAAAGTTGATGGATTCATCCTGAAACTTATTCAGCGCCACAAAAGGTGCTAAGTCAGGACAAGCTTTTATGAGTTCTTTAAAATTGTATCGCTCGCGGTGTTTATTCCGAGGATGTAAGCCTGCTTTTACTTTAGGATGTTCTCTCTTTTTTTGAACCATTATAGGTCTTATATTATAAATTGCGATTAACCTGTTACAAGGTTAAATTAATCAGAGCGCAAATATAATAAATCTATCGTCTCCAAT
Organism: Saccharicrinis sp.; assembly: GCA_024635555.1. Lineage (GTDB taxonomy): Bacteria > Bacteroidota > Bacteroidia > Bacteroidales > Marinilabiliaceae > Saccharicrinis. Next base: position 4,178 of record JAGXIO010000175.1, on the reverse strand, counting down.
TCTTCAAAAAAAGTAGCATCGGAATAAATGGGAGAGTTTTCTGGCAATAGTTAAGCTAACGTGCATTAGGTAATAGCAAGCACTATAAAAACAGATATTAATTGTGGCCGGGTGTAATACAACAGTAGCTTCAACCAAAGTAGATGCAGGTGCTGCTCTTGATCGAAGCTCCTGTTGTTATGCTTCCTTCATCTTGTTCAAAAGAAAACTTTTGGTTTTTATTCCTTGAAATCGACTGACCTCTTTGCCATCTTTAAAAAGAATCAGCGTAGGAATACTTCTAATCCCAAATTTAGTAGACAAAGCTTGGTGCTTCTCAACATCTAGCTTGGCTACCATTGCCTGGCTACCCATCTCCTCCGACAAATCATTGAGCACAGGAGTCATCATTTTGCATGGCATACACCATGACGCCCAAAAATCCACCAACACAATACCTTTGGCAGTGGCCTTCTTAAAATTCTTCTCATTTAAATGGTGAATATTCTTACTATCCGGCACTTTTGATAAACGCTTCATCCGCCGAAAATTAAAATAGACAAATCCCACTAAAATCAACACTAATACCAATACTATATACCAAAAACTCATGTGTCTATATTTAAATTATTATAAAATTTCAGTAACTCTCCTCTACTTTTCTTAGAGATTGTAAAAATAGGGTAGCTTCAACTATTTTCTATAAATTTGCATTGAAACCAAAACAGGATTTGTGTTGAGATAGAACAGCTTTTATTTTGATGTGGATACACACCTACAGATAAATCACTATCATACTACATAGCCAAAAAAGAACCAAACAGACAAATTGGAATAATGAAAACTATTCAAGATAACGACACCGATTTTATTTGCGACATAAATGCGCCTTGCTTTCATATGCTTTCGGAGCCAGAGCTACACTTATTTAAAGAGAGTAACACCCAAGTAAGCTTTAGAAAGGGAGAAAATCTCACCAAACAAGGTACGTATGCATCCTATATCCTATTTATTCTTAAAGGAGTTGCCAAACAACATCTGGAAGAAAAAACCAAAAACTACAACTTGCAGCTACTCACCGAAGGCGATTTTGTAGGATTAAGTACTGTGTTTGAAAACGAAACCTATAGCTATTCAACCATAGCTATTACCGACACTCAGGTTATGCTTATTGAAAAAAAGACCGTTGAAAAAATCATTCGTGACAATGGTTCTTTTGCCTTTAACATCATTCATAGGCATTGTGCACAGAGCGAAATGCTTTACGGAGCCATACGGAATTTAATGTACAAACAGATGAATGGCCGGATGGCCGATACTTTAATATATCTCTCCAAAGAGAAATTTGCTCCCTACGACATCTTTACACACCTCACTCGCAAAGACCTGGCTGATTTTGCAGGCATCAGCACCGAAAGTGCCGTTAAAATTATTAAAAGCTTTGAGCGTGATGGGATTCTTCAACTTAACGACAAAAGAATTGTTGTGAAAAACATGGAACAGTTGCAAGATATTGCTGAAAAGGGGTAGATATCCAAAATTTAGCTTTACACGGTCACGGATTGTAACATCTGTCAATAGAAAGAAAAATCTGTTTGGACAAAATGAGTAACGGCCATAATAAACACCATTTAATCAGACGTTTATTATGGCTCTTACTTTTATGGCTTTATCACTTATGATTTTTTCAAAATAATTCTGATTTTATTTTAGCTATTCTTTTTGCTTCAACTTTTACTTGCTTCATATGTCCGTAATTTGTGGCAAAGTAAGCTATAGGATTATAAAGATTACCTGTAAATCGTTTGAGAACTGAAGATATGCTATAAAACTGCTTTCTTGCTTTAACTTTTCCGATTTGGAGTTCGTAAGGAATCATATTCTTGGGTTTGAATACAACCGTATTATGATCGTAATACCTCCAATCTGTTGTTATTAAACGACCTTCTTTTTTCATATCCTGATAAGTTTTTGTTCCGGGATAAGGCGTTAATACATTGAAGGAAACCGTATTTACTTTATTTTTTATTAAAAATTGAACGGTGTCGTCGAATACTTCTGTTGTATCATTATCGAAACCAAAGACCATTGATGCATGGATAAGAATGCCCATCTTTTTAATCTTTTTAAAAGCACTCTCCAAATGTTCAATGTCCTGAATTGCCTTTCGCATTATTTTTATCTGTTCTATAGATACACTTTCAATTCCGAAGAACAGCATTTTGCATCCACTTTCTGAAGCGAGTTGTAAAAGCTCATCATCACCCACCAACAAAGATATAGAAGCCTGTCCTACCCAATTAATTTTTAAAGGTTTTATTGCCTTAAATAACTCTTTTGAATACTTTGGATGACCAATGATATTATCATCCAAGAATAAAAAATTCTTTGCCCCGGATTCCTGAATGTCCCTTACGATATTTTCAATAGGTATATGCCGTATTTCTTTTCCAAACAGATTGGTAACACAGCAGAAATCACAATTGTATGGGCATCCCTTAGTCGTCATTATCGGAATAAGATTATACAGTCTCTTTTTTATAATTTTACTAAAATCTTTTGGAATATATCTTCCTAAATCAGGTGAAGGGTCATGATATTTTCTTTTTAAGTTACCATTCCGAAAATCATTGATTAATGTTTCCCAAACGCCCTCGGCTTCACCTACTACTACACAATCGGCATGTTGTAAGGCTTCGTCGGGAAGTATCGTCGGATGTACTCCTCCAAGCACAACTGTTTTTCCTCTTTTCTTAAATTCTTGACAAAGATCGTAAGCTCTTGGCGCATTTGCCGTTAAGCAGCTAATTCCAACCAGATTACACTCCTGTTCAAGATCAATGTGGTCTATCTCTTCTTCAACGACCTTGACTTCAATCTCCTGAGGGGTTAATCCTGCCAAAATATAAAGGGCAAGTTGAGGCATCATAAGTCCTTTATTCGTTCTTTTTTCGGCATCAACGGTAGGTGAAATTAAGAGAATTTTCATAATAGAATATATTGAGCTAATTACTAATTCTTAAATATAACACATAATGATAAAATGTTCATACTTAGAAGTAGAATATTTTAACAGAGAGGATAGGAAGTCTTTTTGCTCAGGATAGAGTAACCGGAAAAAGTTTTGCAACCCGCTCGGAAGTAATTGTTCAACACGGAATGGCTGCAACAAGTCAGCCCCTTGCCACACAGGTAGCTCTCGATATTTTAAAAGCCGGTGGCAACGCCATCGAGGCTGCCATTGCAGCAAATGCTATGCTTGGATTGGTTGATTCATCGTATTCATCGCAAAAAACAGAATATAAGCATTCGCGAATGATCTGAATTAAGGATGAATGCCTTCTTGAAATCCCGTATTTGCTCTACCCAAAATATCGTATTTTTGATCATTTTCAAGGAAACATGAATGAGCAAACAATCAGGATGTGAAATTACATTTGAAATCAAGCAACTTTAAAAACTAGAAGGTTGCATATTCTAAAATTACCGGCTTGGCATCATTCCAAGAATAGGCTCCTTTTTTACTCGGACTTTTGGGAACATTCCAAAAGCAATAATCGATATGCAGGTTTTCTTTTCCCCATAAAAAAATCTCTTTCGGGGTCCAGAAATCTGTTTCGAACCCTTCCCCGGCATGCAGGTGTCGATAACTATCGTACTGAACGGATGAAAAAAGGGTTAGCTCATCTTTAAATTCCTCATACAAGGGATAAACCCTGCCAGTTAACACTTTGCTATCAGGCAGGATATCAGGGCCACCCATAACTATTTTATGCGGAATGATGGCTTTGCCAACCTCTGACAAATATGTTTGATTTCCGGCAAGAAAATTCATATACCAAAAAACCTGGGATGATTGAAAGCTTTTCTTCGTGTTGGTGAGTATTTTGATCAGCGCGTCCCGGTATTTTTCAGGTGTATAGCCATATTTGAGACTATTTTCATCTGAAAGCCCAATCGCACTCTCTTGTATCGAAACCCCCTCAAACCAAGGCTCTTCATCAAATCGTTTAGCCATCGCATCCATTAGGGCTGCAAGCCTTTCCACTACATAATCATCATAACGTTTTGAAACAAAACCTCTTTCACCGTTTGCCGATCGTCCTGAAGGTAAGGTGTATTCTTCCCATAAGTATTCCGGAGTATATTTTACGCCGCCTCTAAACGATTTGTCTTCCAGGAAAACAATCAGGAATTTT
>JAGXIO010000174.1 GCA_024635555.1 Saccharicrinis sp. | reverse complement strand
TCCACAAAGTACGCAATAATTTACGTTTTTAAAATCCAGACCGCGACAATCGAATAGAACAACTCGAAATTTTCCTACACCCAAAATATTCAAAGCATATCACCTTAATTATTAACAGTTGATGCTTGCTGAGTAGTTACACAAAATTAATAAAAATAAGATTCTAATTTGGATTTGGACATAGAATCTTGATACTAACAATCTGATTCTATTACTTCGAATTCAAAATACTGTCGAGAACGTATTTCTCCACATGACGATTTTTCCCGATGTAAGGATAATTGTGCATCGAAAGCATGGCCGGGGCATTCAGTTCTACCACGATATAATTTTCGGGCGATGGCTCCATGTTCATATCTTTTATAATAATATCGATACCTGCAATTTTTAAACCTGCCGCCTGAGCCGCTTTAACGGCAATATCTTTATAAAATGGCGGAATATCGTCCGTTACGTCGATACTGTCGCCACCGGTACTTAAATTTGAATTACTACGCAGGTATATTTTCTCCCCTTCTTTTAAAATGCTTTCGGGCGAAAGCGACAATGCTTTTAAATGCCTGAGTACCTCATCGTCAATTTTAATTTTTAACAAAGGATAAGTGTAATCCACCCCGCGTCCTTCATTTTTTTTATCCACAAGTTGTTTGATGGTTGACTTTCCATCGCCAATCACATTAGCAGGTTCGCGCAGTGTTATAGCCCGCACCTGATAGTCTATAACTAAGAAGCGGAATTCCTGACCCTCGAAAAACTCTTCCACAATTACCCTGTTGGAATGCTTAAATGCGATTTTAATTGCTGAGATAAGCTCCTCTCGATTTTTTATACCCACGCTAACCGCTATTCCATGGTCGGTGTTCGCAGGCTTTACCACAGCCGGAAAACCAACATCATTTAGTGTTTCATTGAGTGCTTCAAACGAATACCCATCCTTTAATAAAATACCTTTGGCATGACTGATACCCTTTCGTTGCAGAAATTGTCGGGTCATCCATTTATCGTTGGATATCCAATAGGCAACCAAACTGTTGGCATCCGAAATGGTGCCCTCGAGAATAATAAATTCTTGTCCATTATATTCCACTGAAATAAGATTATTGTCCTCGTCAATTATCTCAAATGGCAGCTTACGTTTGAGGATTTCGGCAATAATTATTTGTGTGGTTACTTCAAAATTTTCGTAGCCTTTTAATGGTGTGAAAATATTATGCTTGCTTTCCATGCTTTATATAAAACTTAATGATATTACATTATTTATCCTGTCGGAATACAAGAAACAGATTCCAATGTGAATAGTTTCCGGATCGACGGATTAAACAGTCAAATTTCCATATTTAATTTGAGGATTCCTCAGGTAATGATTATAAACAATTTCGAAAGTAGCAAAATACGCCTTCCATTGAGATTTTAAAATTATTTATTCACAAAAACAGCGTTTGGGACATGGAAGATTTTGGAGCAAACTAAAAAGGTTCAGTTCACGACTCAATCAGAAAGGTTCACGATTCAATTAACGAGGTACAAGAATCAATAAATAAGGTTCACGATTCAAGAAACGAGGTTCACGATTCAATCAACGAGGTTCAAGACTCAATCAGCGAGGTACAAGACTCAATTAACGAGGTACAAGAATCAATAAACAAGTTTCACAATTCAATTAATGAGGTACAAGATTCAATCAATGAGGTTCACGACTCGATCAATGAGGTTCACGACTCGATCAGTGAGGTTCACGATTCAATCAGAGAGGTAAAAGACTCGATCAACGAGGTTCGCGACTCAATCAACGAGGTTCACGATTCAATTAACGAGGTACAAGAATCAATTAACGAAGTACAAGAATCAATTAACGAAGTACAAGAATCAATTAACGAAGTACAAGACTCGATCAACGAGGTTCGCGACTCATTTAACGAGGTACAAGAATCAATTAATAAGGTTCATGATTCAATTAATAAGGTACAAGACTTGATTAACGAGGTTCGCGACTCAATCAGAGAGGTTCACGACTCAATCAGTAAGGTTCAATAGTCAATCAATGAGGTACAAGACTCAATCAGTGAACTTCGTGACTCAATCAACGAGGTTCACGACTCAACCAACGGGGTTCGATCACCACCAAATTGCCCGTTGCCTTATGGCTAAGGGTATTTATGGCCGTGGCATCGCAGGTAGGATGACAACGAGCTCCTGAACCTGTTCAACAAAACCCAGCTCCTGCCCGGCGAACAGAAGAAAACAGTGGTGGAACTCCTGTCGGCATTCTTATTGAAGGCAAACCTGAAACAACAGCTTTTATAAAAAACAAAAGCCGCAATCTTTTAAATTGCAGCTTTTTGTTTCATGTACAGCTTGATTATTGCACGGGCTGTTCAGCCTTAATGGAGAATTACAGATCTGCGCCAGATGGGGGCAATTCCAATTTAGCTGATTCTTTATATGTAATAGTTTCTATTAAATCTCCATTGTTATATATTTCTTTTTTCAATGTATCTCCATCAACGTCAAAGAACATCCATTCCCCATGATCTTTTCCATTTTTAGAAAATGCTTTCAAAGCTAAAGTATTATTCGTATGATACCCTAATTGCAATCCATCCAAATTACCATTTTTAAAATTTAATTTTTGAGACACTTCTCCGTTATCATAATACTCAACAGCTTCACCTTCTTCCAAACCTGCCTTAAAGAAACAATCATATGCTACTATTCCATTCTCATAAAACTTTTCATATTTTCCATTGAGCTGTCCCGTTTCGTTATATGTTTCCTTCTCCTTTATCTTTCCATTCTTGTGAAAAACCAAGTTAATCCCAACTCTATGGCCATCTACCACATACGACTCTCCCTTTAGCTCACCTGATTCAAAGAAAAACCTAACCAAACCGTTAAGTTTACCATCTTTAAGGGTTCCAACAGACTTAATTTTACCAGAATCATAATACTCTTTTACTTCTCCACTCTGTTGAACACAGCTCAGGCATATTATGAGGATAAAAATATAATATATGCTCTTATTATTCATTTTATAAAAATTTTACTCAGTTCCTAACAATTCTTTTTCAACAACCAAAGACCCTTCAAGTCTTTTCTTTTTCTTTCCTCCGTAACGGTAAACAACCGACTAACTTTAACCCAACATAACCAATTAGTTAAGCTCCATTTTCAAAGAACGTGGTGATAAAGATACTTTTTACATTTATAACTCAAAAAAGCCGCAATCTTTTAAAATTGCAGCTCTTTATTTTATCTCTATTTTTTACTTATCAGTTAGAATGCGATGAAATCGCGCACTAGCGGGGGGGGGGCAGGCTATGCCTCCTAAACAACGACTGCCACATAGCCAATAAACAGGTTACCGCTATACTAATCCCTGAGACCGCACGATGTCTCGGTTTTGACAGTATGTTCCGCTTCTCGATGCTTCATCGGTGAAGCATTAATCCATTGATATTAACCATCATGGATAGCACTTCTTACTAAAACAGGTATGAGGTAAGATTTTTTATATAATTCATATATAACATATCATTTTTTTTTATTTCTTTGTTCTGCTTAATAATACTGCCAAACCAATGATGAATAAATTATTTTTCCTGTGTTGCTTAACGCTAATTTCCATTCCGAACTTTGCAAAAAACTACACCATATCAGGTATAGTAAAAGATGCCAATAGCGGAGAAAGTCTACCCTCTTCCAATATTTTTGAAAAGAATAGAATAATCGGTATCAATAGCAATACATTTGGCTATTATAGTATTTCAATTGCGGAAGGTAAAGTAGATATTGCCGTATCGTACATCGGATATGAAACACAAACCCTATCATTTATTTTGTCGAAGGATACTATTGTAAATGTTTTGATGGTTCCGCAAAGCGAACAATTGGATGAAGTTGCCATTGTTGGCAACAGGTATAATAAGGTAACTAGCACCCAAATGAGTATGATTGACATGCCCATGCAGAAGTTGCAAAGAATACCGGTACTTATGGGAGAACCCGATGTGCTAAAAGTGTTGCAATTACTCCCCGGCGTACAGTCAGGAAGCGAGGGAAGCAGCGGTATTTATGTACGCGGAGGAGGCCCCGACCAAAATTTATTCTTGCTCGATGGTGTTCCCGTTTACAATGCAAGTCACCTGTTTGGCTTTTTCTCGGTATTTCATCCCAATGGCATAAAATCAGTTAAACTCTATAAAGGCGGCTTCCCAGCCCGCTATGCCGGTCGATTGTCATCGGTGGTTGATATTGGCATGAAAGAGGGAAATATGCAAAAATACGAAGGCGAAGTGTCAGTTGGCCTTATAGCATCTTCATTTAGCTTAGAAGGTCCTATCAAAAAGGATAAAACGTCTTTTATTGTTGCCGGACGACGAACCTATGTGGATATACTTTCGGCACCTTTTATTGCCATGGCAAATAAGGATCAGGAATATAAAACCATGGGTGGGTATTATTTTTACGATTTGAATGCAAAAATAAATCATAAATTTTCCGACAAAAGTCGCTTATATGCAAGCGGCTATTTTGGTGATGATGCCTTTTATGTTAAAGATGAATCTGAATATAATTATGAGCCTCAGTCTAGTTCCAATTCTGTAAGCAAAAGCAAATTGGGATGGGGCAACAAAATTGCAGCGCTAAGGTGGAATTATTTAATTAACAACAAGCTGTTTAGCAACACAACATTAACATTCAGCAACTATAACTTCTATTCCGAGTTCTTTGATAAAGAAGAAAGTAAATCTGTCGATACTGGAAATAACACCTATGAAAACAGATTTAAATATCTCTCGGGCATAAAAGATTACACGGCAAAGGTAGATTTCGATTATTTTTTAAATGCAAACCATACCTTAAAATTCGGAACAAATTTTACCAAACATCAATTTAAACCAGGAGCTTTTTTGTTCAGCAGTCAGGGTAGTAACCAAACGAAGATTGATGAAACTTTTGGAAATAAATCCTTGTTTTCAAACGAAATTAACCTATTTGCGGAAGATGATTTTGAACTTTTCCCGCGTCTTAACATGAATGTAGGCCTAAACCTTGCCATTTACAATGTTGGTTCAAAAACATACACTTCGCTACAGCCTCGTATCTCATCCAAATATCAGATAAACAGCAACATGTCTATCAAAGCCTCGTATGCCCGCATGGCTCAGTTTGTACATTTGTTAACTTCGGCAAGCATTAGCTTACCAACCGATATTTGGGTCCCGGTAACCAGTCGATTTGCCCCTCCATTGTCCGATCAGTATGCCATAGGTTGGGCCTATAACCTTACCCAATCTTTCGTCCTTAGCATCGAAGGATATTATAAAGACATGCGTAATCTGTTGGAATATAAAGATGGAGCTTCGTTTGCAAATGTAGGTTCCGGCTGGGAAGATTTGGTAGAACAAGGTACAGGACGCTCCTTTGGTGGTGAGTTTATGTTGGAAAAAAATGTTGGTAAAACCACAGGTTGGATTGGTTATACCCTCTCAAAGTCCGACAGACAATTTGAGGAATTGAACGGCGGGAAGGTTTTTCCATATAAATACGATCGCCGCCACGATTTGAGTTTAGTTATGACACACGAATTTAGCAAGCGAATTGATGTGGGTGCAACCGCGGTGTACGGCACAGGAAACGCGGTAACCTTAGGGATAAACGAATATGACGCCATGCAAATTCCTTTTAGTCCCAATGATTATTATTACGATTACCAACCTAATAAAATTACGGACTACAATGGGCGAAATAGCTACCGTGCCCCCAGCTATGTACGTTTCGATATTGGTGTAAATTTCAGAAAACAAAAAAAGCATGGAATCAGAACTTGGAATATTTCAATTTACAATGCAAGCAATCGTAAAAACCCATTCTTTTTAGGTTGGGACGAGAAATACACAAATACTGTAACAAACGATACTTCGGGTAATCCAATTTATATGGAGCAAACAAAAAGAGTTCTTAAAAAATATTCGATTTTCCCAATAATGCCATCCATATCTTATAGTTATAAATTTTAGTTTTAAAATTCATAACTATCTATTATGGAAGTTCCATTGTAACAAAAAGTTAAATAACACATCTATTCAAATGAAACAATTAAATATTTATTTTTCACTTTGCATTTTTCTGGTGTTCTCATCATGCGAAGAGGAAATCACTTTTAAAGGCTCCGAATTAGCGCAAAAATTGGTTGTCAATTGCTTAGTTGCTGCGGATAGTACCCTAATTGCTCAGGTAAAACATAGTACTGCTATCAGAGAATCCCGAAATGAAAGTAACAATGTGAACGATGCACAGGTGAAATTGTATGAAAATGCTCAATTTATAGGATTATTAACCTTGGATACAGCGAAAGTTAATACGAGAAACCCTTCGGAATCCGTTATCAATTATACGCTTAAAGGGTTTAATGCAACTGCTGGTAATAGTTATAAACTCGAAGTAGAAGCTCCTAAATATGAGCCCGTAAAAACACATACTACCATCCCATCACCTATTCTGATAGAGCGTATTGATACTTCATTTTTTACTGTTAGGGAATCGTGGGGATATGATAGAAATGTTATAAACTTTGCAATTACCTTTAATGATACCCCTACTGAAAAGAATTTCTATCGAATTGTGATAAGAGAAAAAATTGGAAAAATTGGCACCTATGGCCAAAACCCAGATGATTCTTGGTATTATAATATAAATGTCTGGCAATCCATTTCTTATGTAGAATCCAATGATTTATCTATTAATCCGAGTGGAAGCAGCGATGAAGAACTTTTTAGTTCAGGTACACCAAATAGTTCGTTGGTTTTTAATGACGATTTATTTGATGGAAAAAAACATACAATTACGGTGTTCTCTCCCTATGAGTACCCCCAATATGATAAAAAGGAATTTAACGAATATTCAGTTGAATTACATTCTATTTCAAAAGAGTATTATTTATATGCAAAATCGCTCAGCTTGTTTGCGTATAACGACGGTGACCCGTTTGCTGAACCCGTTCAGGTTTATTCGAATATTGAAAATGGATATGGAATTTTTGGCGCATACAGCACGGCTAAACAAACAATTTTAGACGGCGTTTACCCCGATGAATCGGCTACGTATTTTTATGAGGGAAATAACGATTGGGTTAAGGATTAATTTCTTCAAATGGTTTTTATTTCAATGGGTAACTTCGCTAAAGCTTCGTTAACCCAAGGGATGGCATTTCTATATTATGGCTTTGAGTTATAGGATTCCCAGCTGCACAATTAATTAGTTCATCTAAGAAAACCCTCTTTTTTATTATTACCTCTTCGCGATTACCCCTAACCCCTAAAGGGGAATTGGCTTTTGCCGGGGAGTTAGAGGGTTTTTAGAAGAGAGATTGTTCCGTTTTCTTATAGCCACTAATTACCAGATTACGACATAAAATTAGAAACTTAAACCTTATCCCGTTCCCTTTTTTTATTCACCTCGGCAACAAAATATCTATACGGAAATACCAACATACCAAAACACTCGCCATCTGCGGGACTATGATGACGATGGTGCATAGAATGCGCTAAAATAACAGAGCGTACATAGGTAGGCTTCCAACCTTTTAGCCATTTTACGCGGCGATGAAAAACCACCTCGTGAAAAATAAAGTAGGCAAAACCATACAGTGTGATTCCAACAGCTATGCTTAACAGTAAGGTGCTGGCAAACAGACTTCCCAAAATATAGCCTAGCATAGCTGGTGCGGCGAATATCACAAAAAACCAATCGTTCTTCTCAAAAAACGACGTCTTCTTATGATGATTAGGAAAATGATGGTCTTCGTGTAAGTTCCACAAAAAACCGTGCATCACATACTTGTGTGTGAACCAAGCAACTCCCTCCATTAAAAAAAAAGTAATAACAGCTATTAATATATATATCCAAGTATTCATTTTTCTGATTTATAACGATTTAAAAATATCCTAATTTAAACAATACAAAGGCTTTTACCAACAACAGCAGTTTAGAAAAGTTTGAAATACGAACTCTTTTTTCAAGCAATTCCGACGACTGTGTTTTGGCAATCTTCCGCGTTAATCCCAAATAATAGGTATAAGCAATATATACGCCCAAGCGTGCATTTTTTGGCAAATCTTTAATTCCTTTTAAGGCGGCATCGTAATCCAAATAAATATCGTTCAGGATAACTTGCTTGTTGGTTTCGTTCAATTTTTCTGTGCCCAGCTGAGGAAAATATACCCTTCCGAGCCCCTCCTTGTCGTCTTTAATATCACGTAAAAAATTTACTTTCTGAAAAGCCGAACCTAAACGCTTTGCACTTCCCTCAAGGGATTGATACAACGTTTCGCTACCATTGACAAAAACCTTTAAACACATCAGGCCTACTACATCGGCCGAGCCATAGATATACTGTTTAAACTCTATCGAATTATACCGGTTTTTATATAAATCGGCACGCATGCTTTTTAAAAATGCTTGCACAAGCTCATCGTCAATACCATACCTGACCACCGTATGCTGAAATGAGTTGAGAATAGGGTTTAGACTTATACCCTCCTCGACCGCATTGTAATAATCGCGCTCAAAATCATCTAACAATTTAGGTTTGTTGTACCTATGAAAGGTATCCACTATTTCGTCGGCAAAACGCACAAAACCGTAAATACTGTATATGGCCTCACGTATGGAAGAATCAAGACAGCGCACGCCTATACTAAAAGAAGTGCTGTAAGATTCTGTAACCACTCTACTACATGAATAACTTACCGTATCGAATAACTTTTTAGCCTTAACATCTGTCACATCATTTGTTTTATGAGCAATTTTTAACTGGGATGAATGTGTATTTAAATCTTTCAGTTTACGCGATGATTTTGCACTTATTACGGGTTTTGTTGAGGTATCCATCGTCATAAATTTTGAGATATTAACTACACATCTTTGTTCAAATATTCCGAAGCTAGTTTAGCTACTATTTTGCCCGAAATTATGGTTGGGGGCACTCCAGGCCCAGGAACGGTTAATTGCCCTGTATAAAACATATTGGGCAAGTTTTTATTTTGCATTTTAGGCTTTAAAAAAGCGGTTTGTTTTAGTATGTTCGATAATCCATAGGCGTTTCCACCATAGGCTCCATAATCGGCAACAAAATCATTTACACAGTACGAGCGTTTAAGCACTATGCTATCGCGAACAGATTGTCCGGTCATCAACTCCAATCGCTGCATTATTTCATCAAAATAACGCTCCCTTATTTCCTGGGTATCTTCAATGCCCGTTGCTATGGGAATCAAAAATATGCCCGACTCTTTTCCTTTTGGTGCAGCCTTATCATCAGATACACTCGGAAAGCTTGCATAAAAAAGTGGATTTTCAGGCCAGCTCTTGGTATCATAAATGCTTTTGGCGTGCGATTCAAAGGGAGAATCAAAAAATAAACTGTGGTGCTCCACGTTTTCTAACTTTTTATCAAAGCCCAAATAAAATATCAATGCTGATGGCGCAAAAACCCTATTTTGCCAATATTTCTCCGAATAATTTCTAAACTTACTATCCAATAAGGTTTCGGCATGGTGATAATCGGCACCAGAAATAACCACATCTGCCTCAAAAAATTTGTTATTGGCATGTAAACCACTAACCTTACCGTTGGTCACTTCTATCTTATCTACTGAATGATCATAAAAAAATTGAACACCCTGTTCTACGGCAAGTTTTTCAAAACCCTTAACCACGCTGTACATTCCACCTTTGGGATACCATGTTCCCAACACCATATCAGCATAATTCATGAAACAATAAAATGCCGGGGTATCCTCCGGCTTAGCGCCCAAAAACAGCACCGGAAACTCTAATATTTGAGCCAATCGCTTGTTTTTAATACCTGCCCTCACCTTTCCTTTTATTGACTGTAAAAACTGACCGACTCTTTTAACGGTAGCCATACTTATAAGCTCTATTGGCGATTTGCCGGGACTATAGACTATTTTGTCCATTGCGGCAGTGTAATTATAGGCTGCATCAGTGAGGAAGTTTTTCAGAAATTTGGCACTTCCCTTTTCCTCCTTTTCAAATACCTCATATACCTTTTCAATATCGGCACGTATGTCGATAAAGTCATTTTTACCAAAATACACCCTGTAAGCGGGATCAAGGCGCGAGAGCTTATAATAATCTTCAACTTTTTGGTCGAAGTCGGCAAAAAACTTTTCAAAAACATCGGGCATCCAATACCAGGTAGGTCCCATATCAAAATTAAAACCCGCCTCACTATATAGCCTGGCTCTTCCTCCGGGAATAGTATGCTTCTCAAAAAGGCTAACCTGATAACCTTGCCTGGCTAAATAATTGGCTGCCGAGAGACCAGAAAATCCTGCACCAATAACAGCCACTTTTTTTTGTTTCTTCATTAGGTTTGTGAGTTATTTAACATATTAAACCCGTTTAAAAAGGGATTAAACAATTTAATCAGAATTACTCATAAATTATAGAAAATATGAATAATTTTCAGATTAGCCCAAACATAGCTGAAGTTATACTTTATAAAAAAGCTTTCACTACAATATAGTCGCTACCATAGGAAGTAATAATTAGCTTCTTACACTGTCGCTGAAGCATTAGCGTAAGAGACTGAACTTTGTTTAGTTAATTATTAGAGTTTAATCAAAGGTAAAACAGCCAATCGTAATTTTTGTTTAACAATCCTATAAATTCGTTGCACAAGCAAAGGATTGGGCAAAAAAAAACCCGCTCAAAAAATGAACGGGCTCTATTTATTATTTTCAAGATGTTTTAACGACTATGTACTTTAACCATGCCACTCTTTGGCTGCTTCGTACATAGCAATAACGTTTTCCACCGGTGTTTCCACTTTAATTTTATGGCTTGGACCGAGGATAAATCTACCATCAGGTGCCATTATATCAAACAATTCTTTTACGCCATCTTTTACCTGCTGAACGGTACCATTTCGTAACAAAAGCTCTTCGTCCATGCCGCCACAAAAAGTAATTAGCTTACCAAAATCCTTTTTAAGGCCTTCTGGTGACATTCCAGAGGCTCTGGTTTGAATAGGATCAAGCACTTCGGCTCCTGCACTTATAAAGTTAGGCAGCAACCTGCGCACACCGCCACAGCTGTGCATGTAAAAATGAGCACCCATTTCCAGTGGCTTTTTGGTAAAAGCTTCTATGGAGGGCCGGATATATTCATCCCATTGACCCTCGCCAATAGTAAGACCCGTTTGCGAACCGAAATCATCGGCCACGCGCACAAAATCAATCCTTCCGGCTCCTACCTCGAAAAATTCATTGATAAATTCGCCATAAAACTCGGTAACCTT
Source organism: Saccharicrinis sp. (assembly GCA_024635555.1). Classification (GTDB taxonomy): domain Bacteria; phylum Bacteroidota; class Bacteroidia; order Bacteroidales; family Marinilabiliaceae; genus Saccharicrinis. The sequence goes on along the minus strand of JAGXIO010000174.1, from coordinate 19,025 downwards.
ATCGCACAATGCTCTAAAAAACACGGGATGTGACATCATCACATCTAAAAAATGATCCCGACCCAATAAGCGTTGCACTATTCTGAACAAACCGGGCGATGAATACCCAGGAGCCGTCATAATAGCATAATCTTTGTAAAGTTCGAGTTGCTTGTTTAAGGATTTAAAATCGAATAGATTGTTGTTTGGCCAGGGATAATCGTCCAATACTGCGGGATCCGTTATTCCTTCCATCGGAAATTTATTGGCCTCCCAGTAGGTATATTTACCGTTTTTAATGCGGGTGTAGCCTACTCCCCAAATATCCTTTTTATTTTTGTCTCCTCCCTCTGTTAACTGAGGACCTATATATTTTGGTTCCACCCATCTAAAATCAACGTCTAAATATTCTAACAGTTGATCGCGAGTGGTAAAACCAAGATAGGACATCATTTTATCACCAAACTCCAGCACGTCCCAATAATAAAAAGGCACCCTATCCGGAGCATCGTTGCTTAGAGCTTTCAACACTCTTTCTTTATGGTTCATAAATTATGTATTTAGGCTTATATTAAATTACGAGAATATTCATAAAATAATCTGTCGAATTTATAAAGATTTTGAGAGAAAACCAATTTAAGCTGATTAAAGTCACGAAATCAAATGTTAAAGCCCCCTCCCTGCCTCCCCCAAATTGGGGAGGAGTTACGGAATAGCTCTTTGAGCTATTCGGGTATAACGCCCAAAAGATGGTATTTTAATTTACAGCGGATAAATTTACCTCACATGAAAAAATCCTGCTTGCAACGGGGTGGTTGTGTCTTAAACACTCACGGGGCTAAAATTAACATGATGCAAATATTCACCCCGTGAGTATAATCACCCTGTGAGTATAAAATTTTACTATCCTGCCACCAAACTGCGCTGGCGCAGCACTTCGTAAACAAGTACGCCAGCAGCTACAGATACATTTAATGAACCAATACTGCCCATCACAGGAATTTTGGCACCCTCATCGCAAATTTTGAGCACCTGTGAGGAAACGCCTGTGTCCTCCGCTCCCAACACAATAGCTGTAGGGCCAGTGAAATCTATTTTCGTATAATTATCGCTCCCTTTTTCGGTGGCTGCCACAATTTTAAGTCCTGAATTTTGAAGGTATTCCAGCGATTTATACAAATTTTGTACCCGTGAAACAGGGATATTATAAAGTGCACCAGCCGAGGTTTTTACCGCATCTGCATTTATGGGGGCTCCTCCTTTTTCGGGAATCACTATGGCATCTACCCCGGCACACTCGGCCGAGCGCGCTATGGCACCCATATTCCGAATATCGGTGATACCGTCGAGCACAAGTATCAATGGATTTTTCCCTTCCTCAAAAAGGCTTATTAGGGTATTTTCGAGATCCTGATAGGTAATAGCCGAAACAAAAGCGATAACTCCTTGATGGTTTTTTCGGGTTGCTCGGTTTATTCTATCCAAGGGTACTTCTTGCCAAGCAATTTTGGCCTCTTTCATGGTTGCAACCAGTTCTTCGTAAAGCTCGCCCTGCAAACCTTTCTTAACCAACACTTTTTCAATTTCTTTACCGGAACGAATGGCTTCGATTACCGATCTGATTCCAAATAAAAAATCACTTTTTCCTGCCATATTTTTAGATTATAAGATTAGAGATAATAAACTAACAGATTAGAGGCTAATAGATTAGAGATTAACAGATTAGAGATTAAGGATTAATATTTTTACTGAATACTGTTTTCCCGTCAAAAATTAAATTTTAATAAGGGGACGGGATGTTGAGTGAAACGAATTGGAGCAAAGCGGAAATCGACATAGTCAAATCCCGATACTTTTAATTTACCTTACTTGGGGGTCACTTCATTCCAACTGATTACTGTTTACTGATAACTGTTTACTGATAACTGCTTTCACGTCAATCCAGTTTCTTTTTTTCCTCTTCGGCTAATTCGAGCTCCAAATGCAGGTTTTCCCAGGTTTCCATTTCTTTTTCGAGGGCTATGTTTGCTTTTTGATATTTTAATATAAAATCGGCATCGGCTGCCTTTTCGGGATCTTGCATCTGATCGTCCATCTTTGCAATCAGCTTTTCGAGCCGCGCTATTTCATCTTCGCTCTTTTTAACCTGCTGCTCAGCCTTTTTTACTGATTTACTTATTTCTTTGCGTTCTTCGTACGATAGTTTTGCCTGCGTTTTTCCCGACTCAACATGTTCTCCAACATTTATTTTATTGCTTGGTTTTTGCAACTCCATTTCGCGTAGCGACTCTAGTTTTTTGCGTGCTAAAAATTCATAAATACCGCCCAAATGTTCTTTCATCTTTTTATTGCGGAATTCATACACTTTATTCACCAAGCCATCCAAAAACTCTCGATCGTGCGATACCACAACCACAGTTCCCTCAAAATCTTTAACCGCCTTCTTCAATAACTCTTTAGAACGAATATCTAAATGGTTGGTAGGCTCATCCAATATTAAAAAGTTAACCGGTTCTAATAGCAACTTTACCATGGCTAGGCGTGTGCGCTCCCCTCCCGACAATACAGACACCTTTTTTTCTACTGTTTCGCCACTAAACATAAAAGCGCCCAACAAGTCGCGTATCTTCAAACGGATAGGTCCTACAGCCACATTATCAATAGTTTCGAGCACAGTCAAATTTTCATCTAACAGGTCCGCTTGATTTTGTGCAAAATATCCTATTTTAACTTGATGCCCTAACTTTAACTCACCGGTAAAGTCAATTTCGTCCATGATCATGCGCGCCATGGTAGTTTTCCCCTCACCATTACGTCCGATAAAAGCAACCTTTTCGCCTCGTTCTATGGTAAAATCTACTTGGTGCAGCACTTCATGATTTCCGTAACTTTTACTAACCTCTTTTCCTTGCAAACTAATAACACCCGAATGCGGTGCAGCAGGAAACTTAATGCGCAAGGACGAATTATCAGATTGATCCACCTCGATACGATCTACTTTATTGAGTTGCTTGATGCGCGACTGCACCTGAACTGCTTTTGTAGCCTTGGATCTGAACCTTTCGATAAACTTTTCGGTATCCTCAATCATCTTTTGTTGATTTCGGAAGGCGGCCATCTGCTGTTCTTTGCGCTCCTTTCGCAGCTCAATATATTTGGTATAAGATGCCTTATAATCATACATCGAGCCCATCTCTAATTCGATGGTTCGCTTGGTTATATTATCCAAAAAAGCACGGTCGTGCGATACGAGCACCACGGCTCCGGCATAGTTTTTCAGAAAGTCCTCAAACCATTGTATCGATTCGATATCAAGATGGTTGGTAGGTTCATCCAGCAGAAAAACATCGGGTTTTTGCAGTAATATTTTTGCCAGCTGTATTCGCATCCGCCATCCGCCCGAAAATTCGGAGGTGAGGCGCATAAAATCTTCGCGTTCGAATCCCAGACCTTTTAAGGTAACTTCGATATTGGCGGCGTAATTGGCACCACCCAACATAGTTATCCTGTCGCTTTTATCGCTCAACTGATGAATCAGATCCGTATAGTAATCTGATTCATAATCTGTTCGAACACCTAACTCAATGTTTAAATTTGCTATATCGTCTTCCAGCTTTTTTAGCTGACCAAAAGCTTTCTCCACTTCATCCCAAAGCGTGCCGGTATCATCGTGCTTCATATGCTGCGGTAGGTAGCCTATTTTTACATCCTTGGGGCACGACAAGGTTCCGCTTGAGGGTATTTGTACCCCAGCTAATATTTTAAGCAAGGTAGATTTTCCTGCACCATTCTTACCCGCCAATCCTATTTTATCCTTGGGATTAACCAAAAACGAAACATCGCTGAACAAGGTAAATCCCCCAAACTCCACCAATAATTGATTTACCGAAACCATTTTAAACAACTAAAATAAAAAAAAGACTAATTAAGAGGCATACGTGATATTTGCAACGAAGGGTCAAAACGAATTACATATAGGCCATCGTTATAAAAACCACCCCAGTTGTTGTTTCTCTTAAAGTTAAAATTAAACTGTATCTGGCCGTCATGAAGGTTATTTATACAATATTCGAACTGTTTACCATATTTAACCCGAGCGTCAATAAAAAAATACGCCACATCAAAGCCCCAAATACCATACCTTGAGTATCTGGCATTTTGTCCTGGCCGAATAAAATAAGGAGCTATGGCAAATGGTTCTGTATGGAACCAATTTCTATATTTCGATGCGAAACGATTTACATTATCATTGTTATAATCCAAAACATACGGCGTTATTATATGGGTATTCAAATCGTGAATCTCCTCCGCATTAATGGTTTGGTACCTCAACCAGTTTCCAAAACCGATAAGTTTAACTTTAACATCGGTGGATTTAGATACACCGTGAAGTGTGGTAATAATTTTGGACACATCGGCCTCGCCGGGTGAAGGAATTATCACCAAGTTTAATTTATCATGGCTCAACAAGGCCTCCAAACCCTGGATATTTTGTGCAGAAAATGCTATCTCAACATAATCAGGCATCACACCCATGGGAAGGTATTTAAGATACAGTTTGTTCTTAATTTCAGCCGCCAATTTAATTTCATTCTTATCCGGCACGGCAGATTTGATGAGTACAATGCGATTATTCACTTGTTGCTTTGCAATATAATCTGAATACTTCTGGTACAACATTGTATCCTCGGCATTTACCTGAAACAAATAAGGATTTGTATTGAGGTAAGGATTAACACTTGATAAAGGATATACCATCTTAATTTGATGACGCAAGGAGAAATCGGACACCAATTTAAGGTTACTCGCATAGGCAGGTCCTATTATCAGGTCAACAGTTCTCATTTGCGGCAGAGCCAATATCTGTTTTACTTTATTGGTATCTGGAGAAGTATCAAAGGTATATAACTGGATGTTAACACCTTGATTTTTTAGGGAATCAACAGCAATGAGAACCCCCTGGTAAAACTCGACAAAGGTCCGGGAACGAGGAGATAGCGTGGCATCATCCCTTTCTCTTTCAATTTCCGTTTCACTGTCCATCGTTTTAATCAGGTTATGCCTGTAAGTTGCATCTATATCAAATGGCAATAGTAAGGCCACCTTGATAATCTGTCTGTCGGTAAAATAATTGTATCCCGCACATGGTATTCCTAAGCTGTTGTTATCTATTGTTAAGGGTATGCTATCACTTAGCTTAACTTTCAAACTTTGTCTCTCTTCTTTTAGCTTATTTATATATTCCGGTGTAGGAATCTTGATTTTTGCTCTTTTTTGAATATTGGTTAAAATCATGGTAGGATTGACCTTTTCAATATCCGATATTTCCACACCATAATGCTTAGCTATTGAATAAATAGTTTCCTTACGCCTAACCGTGTGTATAGTAAAATCATCTTCAGATGATTGCTCATCCAGCTTATTTTTTACTTTATCCTTTGGTATTTTCACCACAAAACCCATAGGCAACTGGCTAGGGTTTAGATTGGGATTCGCATTTTCCAGGTCGTTTTGCGATATGCGGTATTTTTTACTGACGGAATAAATTGTTTCGCCACTTTGAATTGGATGGTAGAAAAAACTATCGTCTTCCAAATTTTGGCTAGCTCCCGCAGCTTTACCTACCGACACAAGCAAAGGCTTTGTATTTGTTGGTATCCTTACAATGGAACCCACTACCAAAATACCACTTTGTAAAGCTTGATTATATTTGAGTACAGTATCTACATGGCTTTGGTATTCTTTAGCAATACCATAAAGTGTTTCTTTAGGACTAACCTTGTGATAGATATACGGAGAAACAGCTTGCTTCTGGCTGGCAACTGGCGTTGACGTTGGTATTTTTATAATGGCACCTATCAGCAACTCATTATCCGTACCAGCGTTATGCTTTTTAATATCAGCTATGGATACGTTATACTTGCTAGATAAATAGTACCAAGTTTGTCCCTTTTGAACGGTGTGATAGATAAAATCGTCCGACGCATTGATTTCGCGTAAACTACTGTTTCGGCCATCTATAACTGGAATATAGAGTATATCGCCCGGGCTTAAACCCAAAATAGATTTTGGATTGGCTTCGTGAATTTCCTTTTGCGATACGCCAAACCTTTTGGAGATACCATAAAACCCATCACCTTGATTTACCTCGTATAAATAAAAAGTTTTTCCGTTAACAATAACCTTATCGGCCAATTTCTCTCCTTGAAGCCCTTGCCCTTGGAGTAACGGCGATGCCAAACAAAAAATAGCAAAAGCCAAACTATATAAAAATGATTTCTTTATCATTAGATTTATGGTTCTGAATTAAAACGCCCTCAAAAGTATAAAGATTCGTTTAAACAAAAAAAGTTGTTGCAACATTCGTTCCAACAACTTTTTCAGGTATTAATAATATTTGGGTTACATTTTAATTTGGGTTTCTATTTCTTGTATCACATTTTTGAATTCTTTATCGGTTTCAATCATGTTGTTAACCGTTTTACATGCGTGTAAAACCGTAGCATGATCTTTTTTTCCAATTTTGGTTCCTATGCATGACAAGGATGAATTAGTAAGGCTTTTTGAAAAATACATGGCCACTTGGCGTGCTTGTACTATCTCCCTTTTTCGCGTTTTTAACTGAAGCGAGTCTAGGTCTAATCCAAAATAATTGCATACTGTTTGCTGAATAAAGTCCACACTCAACTCTTTTTGCGTTTTACGTACCAGTTTATCAATGATAGACTTGGCCACATCGCATGTTATTTTTTTCTTATTTAGCGTGGCCTGTGCCAACAACGAAATTAATGCACCCTCTAATTCACGTACGTTTTGCGTAATATTGGAAGCGATATAATGTATCACTTCTTCCTGAATCAGCGTGATTCCATCCTTGTACAGCTTATGTTTTAGTATGGCCACGCGTGTATCGTAATTGGGCATATGCACATCAGCCGACAAGCCCCATTTAAATCTGGAAAGCAACCTATCTTCCATACCTTTCATGTCCACAGGAGCCCTATCAGCAGTTAAAATGAGTTGTTTGCTCATCTGATGCAGATGATTGAATATATGAAAAAAAGAATTTTGGGTTTTAACTTTCCCTGCAAGTTCCTGAATATCGTCGATAATCAACACATCTATCATTTGATAGAAATTCAGGAAATCATTTTGTGTGTTATTACGAACCGACTCGGTAAACTGCGTTTGAAACTTATTTGCATTAACGTACAATACGGTTTTTTCGGGAAAATACTTTTTAACGTCAATGCCAATGGCTTGAGCTAGGTGTGTTTTACCTAATCCTGAATTACCATATAAAAACAAGGGGTTAAATGCTGTTTTACCAGGATTCTTGGCAACCGCCATACCGGCCGAACGAGCTAATCGGTTGCATTCTCCTTCAATGTGATTTTCGAAAGTATAATCAGCGTTTAACTGGGGATCAACATTCAATTTTTTAATTCCGGGAATAACAAAAGGATTTGTCACCACTGGGTTCTCCGAGTTCATTTGCATCGACACCGGACGGTTTCTTAAATCAGTTTTGTTGTTTGAAGGTAAGCGCTGCGTAATGGCTTGTTGGTTTTTATGATGCGGAGCATCTACAACAACGCTATATTCTAGCTTAGCCGAATGTCCAAGTTCTTTGCGAATTGTTCTTCTCAAAAGATCAATAAAATGCTCTTCCAAATATTCATAAAAAAAGGCACTGGGCACTTGAATAGTAAGGATGTCATTTTCAATCTTAAGAGCAACAATGGGGTCGAACCATGTTTTAAAACTTATCTGTGGAATGTTATCCTTAATTACCGCCAGGCAATTACTCCATACAATTTCGTGACCGGCCTTCATTTTTGCTTCTTCCGTTAGTGTTTTATGTTAAGTATTATCAATTCCCTAATACAAAAATTGTGAAAAAGTTCTTGAAAAAAAAATGTTAAAATATTTGATTTTGTCAGAAGTCAAGTATAACGTTAGTTCTGAACGTATTAATCATTTTACCCCCTAACACCATGTAATTGAGGATTTTAAATCAATATGACTATGTTAATTTAACAGGTGCTACGTGCTTAATACAAAGGGGTTGCGTTTTTATCGCTTTTTTTTTATTTTTTTTTCAAACAAAATATACTTAACACTATAATCAAGTTTTAGTATTGTCTGATTTTTGACTAAATATTTAATTTATTAGACGTATATCTCCCGTAAATACAGCGATTTCGGCATCAGGAAAGCGATCCTTAATTTGGTCTTGAAGTACCGAAATAACCTCGTAAGTTTCTTCCTCACCTAGGGTGTATAAATAGTATTTTCCGTCGCGTACCTCTTTAACAAATTCTCCCTCCACTATTTCCGTTCCTCTAAGGTCCAAAGGAAAAGATGATTTTTGAAGCACAAGGCGATATGTCTGTATTGCAACCTGTTCTTTAACGTCCTTACTCCCACCTCCACCTCCAATGGATATGGCACTAAAATTAACGTATCGTTTGGGTTGAGCCCTAACATCGTTGAGCAATCTATCCAAGCTCACGGAAGCCTCATTTAAGTTGTAGTAAAGCTGATCGTCTTTTAGTAGCTTACCCAAAGTGCCGTCGCCCCGTTCCATTGAGCCTAATAGGTTATTAATAGACAACGTAGCCATATTTAATTGCTTGGCTATACTATCCATGTGTGTCTTTGCCAATTGACCAGAAACCTCGTCTAAATTAAGCATCACCGATGATAGTACTTTGCTATTGGCATTAAGAACCATGGTAAGCGAATCTATATTGGCGAAGGTGTGCGCCAAATGACCATCGGGATCTAAACTGCGGTCTATTTTAGCACTCATCTGGTTTAGGTTGCGCATCACCTTGGAAAAATCTTTCACTCCGCTGGAGAAATTATTTTTATTTTCATCATTGATCAATCGGTTAAAGTTGGCTAATACCGAATCCAGTTCAACCACCATCCCCTCTACTTTATCTTTTAAAGGAAGCACCTCATCGCTCAATTTATCGGCCAAGTCGCCTGTTACGGAAGTGTTTAAAGTATCCCCAGCCATTAAAAACTCAGTACTGGTACCAAATACAAAACGTATGGCTTTTGTTCCCATTAAATCCAAACTGTATATCTGAGCCACCGTGTTTTTTGGAAAATCAATATTTTTATCGATGGACATGCTTACTAAAAGATCACTATCGCCGTTGCTCAAAAGAGACACCTTTTGAACTGTTCCGATACGGTAACCTTTAAAGAAAACGGGACTTCCTTCATTTAGCCCATCTATTCGCGAATATATTCCGTGTACCGTATAACCGGAAACAAAAACATCATTTCCTTTTAAAAAACTGATACCCCATCCAAAAATAAACAGTGCAACAGCAACTGCCATTCCTATTTTAATTTCTTTTGAAAACTTTGCCATAAAATTGTTATTATATTATACTATCAAAAACAAATCTACATTTATTATTTAAGACGTCGAACACCTCATTACCTTAAACGGCAAGTTAAACGAAAAATTTAGTTTTATCAATTTGGTAAATACCACTGATTGATTAGTGATTAAGTCTAAACACTGCGCTCAATATCCTTTAAATTGGTCATTTTTCTTTGTTCCAAAAAGCTATTAATGTCGCCTAGGTGTTCTTTCACCTTTTGTTTACCAAATTCGCAAACCTTTTGTGCCAATCCATCTAAAAAATCCCTATCGTGCGATACTAATATCAATGTGCCATCATAGGCTTTAAGGGCATCTTTTAAAATATCTTTGGTTTTAAGATCCAAGTGGTTTGTTGGCTCATCGAGAATAAGAAGGTTAACGGGCTCCAACAATAATTTAACCATTGCCAGGCGCGTGCGTTCGCCACCGGATAGTACTTTTACCTTTTTAGTTGTATCATCACCGCTAAACATAAAAGCACCCAGTATATCCTTTATTCTATTTCGTGCATCACCTTTGGCCACTTCATCTATGGTTTGAAAAACACTTAGTTCTTCATCCAGCATAGAGGCTTGATTTTGGGCAAAATATCCTATCATGGTATTGTGTCCGAGCTCTATTTTCCCCTCAAAGCTAATATCGTTAAGGATAGCTTTAACCAGTGTTGATTTCCCCTCTCCATTTTTACCTACAAATGCGATTTTTTCGCCACGTTCAATGGTTAAACCCACATCTTTAAAAACTGTATGATTGTCGTAACTTTTTGCCACCTCGCTCATTATTACCGGGTAACTTCCCGAACGAGGTGCAGGTGGAAACTTAAGCCGAAGGGCACTTGAATCTAACTCATCTACCTCTACAATCGCCAGTTTTTCGAGCATCTTAACACGCGATTGTACCTGAAGAGTTTTGGAATAAGTTCCCTTAAAGCGCTCAATGAACTCCATATTTTCAGCAATCATTTTTTGCTGATCCAAATACTGTTTTTGTTGTTGTTCGCGGCGCTCTTTGCGCAGTTCGAGGTAACGGGTATAATTAACCTTGTAATCATAAATCCTGCCCATAGTAACTTCGATGGTACGAGTAGTGATATTATCGACAAAAGTCCTGTCGTGGCTTATGATTACCACTGCCTTACCACATGCTATCAAAAAGTCTTCTAACCATTGTATTGATTCTATATCGAGATGGTTGGTAGGTTCATCCAACAAAATAAGATCGGGTTTTTTAAGCAATATTTTGGCCAATTCAATACGCATGCGCCATCCACCGCTAAATTCTTCCATTGGCCGGTTAAAATCAGTGCGCAAAAAACCAAGACCCAGCAACACTTTTTCTACCTCGGCATCGAAATTAGTTTCTTCGATGGAATAATATTTCTCACTTAATGCCGAAACCTTTTCAATAAGCGCATAGTAGCTGTCCGATTCGTAATCTGTTCTACTTTCAAGCTCTTGGTTTAACACCCCTATCTCATTCTCCATTTGCAGGATATGTTCGAAGGCTTGGGAGGTTTCTTCAAAAACTGTTCGCTGGCTTTGGTTCATCAAATGCTGCGGAAGATAGGCCACCACTTTATCCTTGGGCACCGAAACGTTTCCTCCCTGTGGAGCTCTCGCTCCGGCAATTATTTTAAGTAAAGTTGATTTTCCGGCACCATTTTTACCCATCAGGGCTATCCTATCTTTTTCGTTTATCACAAACGAAATATTTTTAAAGAGTGTAGTGGCTCCAAATTCTACGGTCAATGCATCAATTGATATCATCTGCTAAAAAAAAATTAAGCCGCAAAGATAAAACGAAATGTGGACTTGTTGGGTCGCTTTAAAAAAGATTACTTAAAATATGCTTTAATTATTTGTCTTTTTGTTTTTCATCTGCTTTAGGTTGATTATCGAGCTTAGCAATTCTTTTGGAAAGCATACTATAAAGCACACTCAGTTCATCATTGTCATCTAACAAAGCCAAATGCTTGTTTATCACATTGTTGTCGCCACGTACGGCAGGCCCTGTTTGTGCCTTTAAAGGATTGAGGGTTTCAGTTTTGAGCGCTGTTTCCATGATCAGGGGCTTGAGCACATCAAAGCTAATATCGTTCCTTTTTAGGATTTCGTGGGCAATGGCGTACATGTGGTTTGTAAAGTTACTTGCAAAAACTGCTGCCAAGTGAATTTGTTGTCTCTGAGCAGAATCACAGCTCATTACAATAGGGGATATCTGTTTTGCAAAATATTGCATCTCGGTATAGTATTCTTGATTGTTTGCTTCGAGTAAAATAGGCACTTTGCCAAAATCTATTGCTCGTTCCTTAGTAAAAGTTTGAAACGGATAAAAAACACCATGCCTGTTAAACTTAATCAGAAGATCTATACTCATCGATCCTGCGGTGTGCACTACCGTTCCCTTTACATTTGGCATCTGCTCAATAACAGACAATAATATTGCATCGCTTACGGCGACAATATACAAATCGGCATTTGTTTGAATCTCGGAAAACTCACAGGTAGAATAAGCATTCAAGTGCTGTGCCAGCACCTCGGCATTGGCCAGTGTTTTACTATAAACCTGGCGGATATTAAATCCTTTTTTCACAAGGGAAATGCCCAATTGGGTGGCCACATTTCCCGAACCAATCATAACTATATTTCGTATCATTAATAATCCATCCTAATTTAAAAACAAGATATTTATTCCTTATACTTTTCAAAAGTCATTATGTAAACATCCTAATTGAACTGGCTTAAAATACACAACAAATACAAGATAAAAAAATGTAACGAAAATATTAAGATTAAGTTGACCGTTTAAAGGTTTATCGTTACACTTATTGCCACAAAGATAACTTTATACACATGCAAAAGAAGGTTTTACTTGGAATGAGCGGAGGCGTGGACAGCTTTATGGCGGCGTGGTATCTGTTACAACAAGGCTATGAGGTAGTTGGGATGACACTCAATACCGTAGCGCCACTTTCGTCGGTCGAATCGAAATTATTCATAAAAGAAGCTAAAGACTTAGCCCTGAAACTTGGTATTGAGCACCATGTAATAAATGTTTATAGTGCTTTTAAAAAAGAAGTAATAGATTACTTTGTGGATGAATACATGAGGGGCAGAACTCCCAATCCCTGTGTACGCTGCAACGAAGTGATAAAATGGAAATTATTCATGGAAGAGGCTAAACGCCTGGGATGCGAAAAAATTGCTTCGGGTCACTATGTACGTGTTATTGAAAAGGAAGGTTTTTATTACATACAAAAAGGAAAAGATCCGGCCAAGGATCAATCCTATTTTCTTTGGAATCTTCCTCAACAAACATTATCAAAATGCATTTTCCCTTTGGGATTAATGCTAAAAAAAGAGGTAAAGGAAAATGCATTCGAACTAGGCTTTAATAACGTTGCAAATAAAAAGGAAAGCATGGGCGTTTGCTTTTTGCAAGGCAACGACTACAGGCATTTTATAGATAAAATAAAACCTGAACTGAAACAAAAGTTACAAAAAGGCGAAGTTCTCAATAACGAGGGCGATTCTATTGGCTCTCACGAAGGTTTCCCTTATTATACCATCGGTCAAAAACGAGGGCTGAACCTCTACAAAAACCATGGGGAGTGCGTGGCGAGGATCGACCCGGAACATAACCGTTTGATTACCGCACCTAAAAACACCCTTTTCTCATCACGTCTTACTATCAAAAATTTTATAATTAATAACCCTGCGTTTCTAATTAGTCCTCAAAAGGTTGATATTAGAATAAGAGGTTTAGATTGCGTACCTCCAACTCCGGGAACCATAGAACACAAAAACAAAGAACTACAAATCGAATTTGACGAACCCGTTTGGGCTTTGACCCCAGGACAATCTATCGTTTTTTATAAGGATGATACGATGATTGGGGGCGGTGTAGTGGAAAGTCTGCCCTAAAGGTCTCCCCTAACCTCCCGCAATAGCGGGAGAAATGAAGAGGAGTTTTCAGGGGCAATTGGTTCTATCAGAAAATTATAAAATAGTTATTTTAGTTATCTCATTGGTTTTAGGGCCTATTTTATAGCGCTCATCCGTTCTATGGCCTACCACCCAAATAATATCATCACCCGACATCAACAACCATACATCTTCTTTGTCCTTGAGTGAGAACTTATTATCGATAAAAAAGTCGCTTAGTTTTTTAAAGTTACTCATCCCCAAAGGCTTGAAAGAATCGCCCTGTCTCCACTTGCGTAAGGTTAAGGGAAAATTGAGGAGCTTCTCATCAAATTGAGCCACAGTGTTACTTTTATCAATCTTAAAATCGTCAGTTTTAATAATCGTTTCTAATTTAAGGTGGATGGGATACTTCACCTCTGTCTCGTCAAAGTTGATATAAAACACCTCTTCCCTATCTTTTTCTTCTTTGGGTAACACGATGATATTATGGCGGTCTTTTATCAAACGGTAGCCCGCGGAGTAAAACTGTTTGCCAGAAACTTCGTTTTGAATACTTTCTACCAACTCGCTCACTATGACACCGTTAAAACCATAAGGATTTAACAATTCGAAAAGCACCAGTTTTTTATCGGCAAATTGTTGGATATGCTGCAACGAAATCAACAAACTTCCATCCTGCTCCACCACCATTTGATTTTTTAAACCTTCTACCGTGGTCTGAAAAAAAGAACTCACTTGCGCCAAGTGCTTCATATTGCTCTCCATGGTATCCATAAATGATGGATTTAAATCCTTGAACAAGGGCAATATCTGATGCCTGACTTTGTTTCGCATATAAACTGATTCCAAGTTGGTTGAATCGGTTCTGTAGTTTAATTTATTATACACGCAGTACTGCTCAATTTCGGTTCGGGTAAAACCCAGCAAGGGACGTATCAGGCTACCATACTCAGGCTTAATACCAGATAGGCCTTTAATACCTGTTCCTCGGATAAGATTTATAAAAAAAGTTTCGATGCTATCGTCCTTGTGATGACCCGTAGCTAAGCAATCCAATTTTTCTGTGGCAAGCAACTTGTCGAACCAAGCATAACGTAAGTCGCGAGCCGCCATCTCAATAGAAATACCATTTTTTTGGGCATAGCCTTTGGTATCGAAGTCTTTTTGGTACAAAGGCACATCCCATGCCTTGCAGCAATCCACCACAAACTTCTCGTCGCCGTCCGATTCCTCGCCACGGAGGTTAAAATTACAATGCGCCGCACGCACATCTGCTTTTATCGAAACAAAAAGATGCAAAAGGGCAAGCGAATCGGCTCCTCCGCTAAGGGCAACGAGGATTTTTTGTTGCGGATGATAATGGCAATTATCTTTTAAGAACTTCAGAAATTGTTGCTTCAATGGGATGTGATTTATCTTGGTTAAATAATTGTAAAATTGCTTTCGCTTTTAACAAACACTCCGCGTATTCTATGTGTGGAATGCTTTTTTCGGTGATGGCGCTGCCCACCATAAACGATAAAAATTGGGTGGTGGCATCATACAGCAATGTGCGTATCACGACGTTAAAATCAAAATCTCCATCAGGTTTAAAATAACCAATAGCTCCAGAATATAAGCCCCGTTTGGTTATTTCATATTTTTCGATGAGTTTCATGGCCCTAATTTTCGGTGCTCCCGTCATGGAACCTGCCGGAAAAGATGCCTTGATAGCGTCTATCCCCCGTTTGTCTGGGTTAAGCTGGGTCGTCACAGTCGAAATCATTTGAAATACCTGTGCAAACGGATAAATACCGCATAGCTCCTCTACTTTTACAGAGCCTTGCGCTGCTACCCTAGCCAAATCGTTACGCACCAAATCCACAATCATAATATTTTCCGATCGCTCTTTCATCGAAGAAGCTAACTCTTCTTTAATTTTCGCATCCACTTTTATAATACGGCTCCGCTTGGCTGTACCTTTAATGGGCTGACTAATAATTTTGTCGCCTTCTTTTTTAAGGTATCGCTCGGGCGAGGCGCACAGGGCAAATTTATCGCCGACTTTAAAAAATGAGGCAAAGGGTGTGGGCGAAATCTCAATAAGCGCGTTGTAACAGGTGTAAGGATTTATATGTGCCTTATCGCAGTAAAATTCCATGCAATAGTTCATTTCATATATATCGCCCTGCTGTATATGGTGAAGCACTGATTTTACCGCCTCGCCGTACTTTTTCTCCGACACGCGAGGAGTAAACCTTAGCTCAACACCTAAATCTGTGTCTTCTTTAAGCGTGGTAATAGCTTTTATTAAATCATGGATGTCATTTTTATGGCTGATGGCAGGAATATAAGCTACTGAGCAAGTATTTTCCAAGCACGTAATAAGATACCGAGGCCGAAAGAAAACCGCTTCAGGAAAGTTTAGACCATCATCATTGTGTGAGGTTAGATTTTCAAGTTTATTTTTCAAATCATAACTCCAATAACCGCACAACCAATCGTTATGATTGCTATGGTAACGCTGTACCTCGTCAAAGTCGCCCTCCACCCTATCAATATGTCCTAAACCGATTAAAAAATCGAAGGAATGATACTTGACTGTGCTTTCCTGATGCTTGTAATAATTGCAACTATCGTAAACGGCACTATATTCAAAATTAGCACAATAAAGTACCAGCTTCCTTTTAAAAGCTGCCATATCTAATATATCAAACGAAATATATTTGCGCATGGGGCAAAGTTAATGGAAATTTATGGAGGTCAGTAAATAATTACCTACGTTGTTAAAAGAATGATACGACCAAAATAATGGAAACTAAGGTGAAATCTATCTCCAGATATTAATTTATCATCATCTATCAGCCTTTTTAGAATATCTGTGAAACATAACGGAAAACACTAGAAATCCCGTAGGGATATAATATAGGTAGAAGATATAAAAAAAGCATCCCATGATAAGAAATCACGGGATGCTTTTAATAAGTAATTTATAAGTCTAATTCAACATTTAGAATTTAAGCTTTCTTTCCAAGGAAATCAGAAATTCCTTCTTGAGAGGCTATCAATCCTTTATCACCTTTGTGCCAGTCGGCAGGACATACCTCACCATTTTCTTCGAAGAACTGTAATGCATCTATCATACGCAATGTTTCGTCCACGCTACGTCCTAGTGGCATATCGTTCACCACCTGATGACGCACTAAGCCTTCTTTATCAATTAAGAAAAGACCGCGATAAGCCATAGGAGTGCCTTCGAATGTCATTTGCCCTTCTTCGTTATAGTCGTACTCACCGGCTAATACATCATAATTTTGCGAGATAGTCATTGAATTATCGGCAACCAATGGAAACTTAACGCCTTTAATACCACCTTCTTTTTTCTCTGTCTGTAACCATTTCCAATGTGAGAAAGCTGAATCAACAGAAACACCAATTACTTGAACGTCTCTTTTTTCAAACTCGCTAATTTTATCCTGAAATGCAATAATCTCGGTTGGACATACAAATGTAAAATCTGCTGGATAAAAGAACAATACCACATTCTTTTTACCTACAAATTGATCCAAAGAATAATTTTCAACTATTTCGCTACCGTTTATTACTGCTTCTGCTTTAAACGCCGGTGCTTTTTTTCCTACTAATACTGACATAATTTTAAAATTTATTTATTGATATTTTGTTTAAGTCTCTTATTACATACCCAAACAAAGGTAAGATAAAAATGTTTGAAATAATTTATGCTACTTCTCAGACGCAGACAATTCCACAATCTTTATGATCACCTCCACTGCTTTTTCCATACTCTGCAAAGGAACGAACTCAAACCTGCCATGGAAATTATGACCGCCGGCAAAAATATTAGGTGTTGGCAAGCCCATGTAGGATAAGCGTGCTCCGTCGGTACCGCCGCGGATAGGCTTAATATTCGGCTTTACCCCAACTGCTTCCATGGCCCTTTGGGCATTATCCACAATATACATTACAGGCTCCACTTTTTCGCGCATGTTATAGTATTGATCCTTAATTTCGACCGTAGCCGTTCCTTTACCATATTCGCTGTTTATTTTGCTCACCATATGCGCCATCTCCTTTTTACGGTCTTCAAACCTATCCATCCTAAAATCGCGTATAATATAGGTAAGTTCACTTGTTTCCACCTCGCCCTTAAAGGCTATTAGGTGATAAAACCCTTCGTAACCAGCAGTATGCTCGGGAGTTTCGACCCTTGGTAGCATGGAGATGATTTGGTTGGCGATACGAATAGAATTGCGCATTTTATTTTTGGCATATCCCGGATGAACATTTCGGCCATGCACTGTAATTTTCGCCAATGCGGCATTAAAGTTTTCGTACTCCAATTCGCCTATCTCGCTCCCATCCATGGTGTAAGCATATGCCGCCCCAAACTTTTCCACATCAAAATAATCGGCACCCGCTCCAATTTCCTCATCGGGCGTAAAGCCTATCCTTATTTTTCCATGTTTAATTTCGGGATGATGGATAAGATACTCGGCTGCTGTTACAATTTCGGCTACACCTGCCTTATCATCGGCTCCTAATAAAGTGGTACCATCGGTGGTTATCAAGGTTTGACCCACATATTTTTTAAGCTCCGGAAAATCATTGGTAGTCATAATGATATTTTGAGCTTTGTTGAGCACAATATCCTCACCATCATAACTTTCAATGATTTGTGGGTTCACATGCTTACCCGAAAAATCTGGGCTGGTATCTACATGGGCAATAAAGCCTATCACAGGCACGTCCTTTTCAATATTGGATGGAATGGTGGCCACTACATAGCCGTTTTCATCCAGCTCGACGTCCTCCAAGCCAATTTCACTCAGTTCCTGCACCAGTTGTTGCGAAAATTTAAATTGCCCCGGTGTCGAAGGTGTTAACCCCGTTTCGGTATCCGATTGGGTATCAATTCCAACATACTTTAAAAACCTATCTTTTATGTTTGTCATTTTGAATAAATTATCCCGTAATAGTTATAAATATTAAAAAAATGGCTCTTTTCTAATTTATGAGTGATTATTAAATTATTTCTAATGAATACACAAGTCCTGTTAAGCAATTATATAATAAGCTAATAAGGTTATGTATGATTTCTATAATCTCCCCTACTAAGGTTTAAATGCTAAAAATTAGGTTTAAATGATTATCCAAAAACCTTATTTCTTAAAAACAAACCTTAGTAGCATATAATAAACGCCCAGCAACGACCTTATTACCTTATTTTAATGCAAATAAATTGCCAGTCAGAATACAGCAAAAAAAAGTAATTCAACACTACAATTATCAGCTATTACTTCGTGCAATTCTTTTTTAACGGCCTATAACGAAATATAACAAGGCTCCCAAAAGTGGAAGAAATATGATATCGTCCTAACAACACCAAGTATAAAGTTGGGCTAAAGCCGGATGTGGATGCGATAAAGTACCCCGGGATAAATCCCAGGGCTAGTTATGAATGTTCTGTATAACATACTGCTTTATAACTAGGCACGGCATTCATGCCGTGCAACATTACACACCACGAATCGGTTTTAACCAAAACATAAATTTCTGGTATCTAAATTTATTATTACCTCATATCCGCAAACTACATAAAAAATTGAAGTTCCCGATTATTTATGATACAATTGATTCGTAATTTGTTGTTTTTGGAGTCTGCTTTGGATAATTATCCATCATTCGATGGGTTCCAAAGTTGGCATTTTGTT
>JAGXIO010000173.1 GCA_024635555.1 Saccharicrinis sp. | reverse complement strand
TAGCATATTCAGAATCACACTTCAAATTCTTAAAACTCATAATTCCAATTTTTGAGGTCAGCAGGAAGATACCTATGCCAACAAAAAATAACTAACGGTCAAATACTTCTGTCTCACATATAAAAGCTATTAGCCATCAGCTATAAGCCACTCAATATTTTCTTTTCAAATTAGCACCTCTAAAATAGTGCATTAAAATGGCATTGTAATCATGTCCCTGAGCACCCATTACAGCAGCACCAATTTGGCACAGTCCAACGCCATGTCCCCATCCGGCTCCTTTGAGTGTAAAGCTTATCTGGCCGTTAGTCTCTTCCTTTTGCACGATAAAAGCCGAACTGTAGAGATGCGATTTCGACAATGCTTTTCTAATTTCCAACTCCTTGCCAATGGTCAGTGTTTTTTTATCACCCACAATCTTTAGTTTGATTAAACGACCTGAGTCGCCTCTCTCTACAGGAATCATATCCTGTATCAAACCAAAATCAATCCCTGTTCGTTCTTTTATAAGTTCGCTCAATTCGCTTTGGGTATAAACCACTGTCCAACGGTAAAAATCGTTAGTTTCCTGATCGTAATCGTTTAGCACTTGGCTTAGTATTTTCTTGTCGGATGTGTTGCAGAAGGCCTCTGGCTGGCTAAGCATCCATTTTTCGGCGGCTTCTTCTTTTTTCAGATCTACCATAAAGTTCAGGGGATACTTATCACTATCGGCAAAAGTCTGCAAATAAGGATGGTTTACAGGCTCCCAAACATTTTCGAATCGCTCTACTACCCCACCGCAACATTTCGAAAAGCGCGTGTCGCAGATGGCATCATCAAACATGAGCACCTCACCCCAAGTAGACTTTACGGCATCCTCCACCGCTTTGGTAGATGAACGGGTTATGCCCTGATAACGTTGACAATGATCGTCGGCACAAACGTCAAAATTTACATGATCTTCCCTATCGTACCATTTAATAAACTCGGCATCAGACTTATGCACTGTTTCGTAAATTTGATCCTTTTGCTGCAAAGATTCATTCTTTTGTATCTGCGCCAGTAACCAGCTCCGCGAAATAACGGCATGTGCTTTTAAAAGCTCCAACGAAGAGGTGGCGCTCATCTCGGAAGAAATAACGCTGATGAGATAATCCTCGACCGATAAAACATTGATGGCTGCAACTTTTTCTTCTTCGATTAATAGTTTCAATCCGCCTTTAAACGATTGATCCTCATCACGCTCCCAATGAAAGTTAATGCCTATGGTTACATCGTGCAAAGTAAAAAAATCATTGTCGGGCTTCGATGGATACATGGTCACACCCGAAGGGAAAACAAGTTTTTGTATGCCATCTGTCAATTTTAAATCGCCGCCGTGCATATCTACCTTCCATTTCCCGGTTAAAGTGATGTCGCCAATTTTAAAATTCCCGCTAAGGGTAAACTCAATTTTAGGCAAAAATTGTATGCCTACATTTATAAGAGGTATGGTTTTCATTTTTTTAGATAAAAGATTTTAAGATAATAGACTGTGAGATAATAGACTGTGAGATAATAAATTACGATCACTTATTTAATTGTTCTTCGCTACAAACAACACATCGCAATTTTTTGGTAACTATCTTAATACTAAAACTTTTACAAATCATATAATTTATTTAAAACATTAGCAGTATGGCGATTGTAAATAAGTCTATTATCTAGCAATCTAATATCTATTATCTATTTTACACATGCAATATAGCTTTAATAGCCGATTCGGTATCTTCTTCGCTCAGGCACACTTGTTTTAATATGTCCGCAATATCTCCTGCTGTTATCTTTTCAAAATCCTCTTGGCGTGGGGTAATAAATATTCCGCCCATGTCAACCGAGGCAGGGCTAATTAGGATTTGCTCACTCCCATTGGCAAAATAACATGCAGGGCGGTGCAGAATGCGAGGGAAAATGTGTGCTATCCAATTGTCATCTTCAAAATAAGCCAGTACGTTGAGCATGGGCTCAATCTCTTGGATTTGTGTGGCGTGAAGATAGGTGTGGAGCTTATGAAATAGAGCAACGATGCCAGTATTATCAGCGCCTTTCAGGGTAATTACTCCCCTGTTGTATCCCTTCCAATTGTACACCTCAATCTCATTTTCTTTGGCTATAAGATTCGCGTATTCACCACTTCTAAAATCTTCTTCGATGGGCATAAAACCCTTTGTCCCGGCCTGAAAGTGAAAATGGTCAGGAGCCGAGGCGCCACATTTAGGGCCATTATAAAACAGCGTGAACGCCTCTAATTCTTTGGCCAACGAAAGCATCATCCCAAAATAAGGTGCAATCAGCTGGTCTGTATGGCTATTGTGCGGAATGGTAAGATGCTCCGGAAAAATGGGGAAAGGATTTATGAGGATGGTGTAATCATCGTCAAAAGCAAGACCTTGCTGCTGTAGAGGTCTATTTTCGGCCATAAAAAACAGGCCCGCTCCTGAATCGACTTGGCATCCACCTTGGCGGCTGACGAACGGATACGCTCAGGATTAAACTGAACCTGAACTGTGCTGCCCCCAGGCAATACCACATCGCGGGTGATTACCTTTTGCAAACCATCGTAGTTGTTTTTGGCCAAGGGCCAATCCTGCAACTGGGTTTGTATTAGTTGTTTTGTTTTTGTAGAAATATTTGTCATTTTGGTTCGATTTTTTATTTTAAGGTATTGCCAATACTAGGGTTTGATAGATAGTAAAATTATTCATACATCACACCAAATTTACAAACGATATAGTGCAATTTCGGCACAAAACACCATCACATAGTTATGGAGATTGTGCTTGAGCCGATTTACATCTCCATCAAAAACATAGGGCGGCGCTGCGCTTACCCTATGCTATTGACTACGCCCTCCTTGGGGCTTGATTTACAGCTCTACTATAAAATATAGAATACCTGTTTGGTGCAGACAGGGTTAAATATTATTAATTGACAACTTACTTTACACCGACTGTCCGCTGGCAACATATTGCTTACGGGCTTTTAGCTCTATGGTGCGGATTTTATCTTTATAAAAATTATGGGCGTTCATTTTAACGATATCCAAGGAAGCATCCGAATTATCATCCCAGCGACGACACAGATAAAGAGGATCGTAAATACGACCTATTTGATACTTGCGGCTGATATTGAGTCCAAGCGCATAATCCTCGCCATAACTGGTGTTTGGCACTTTTACATCGCGTAGAACGGGTGTGTAAAATGCCCTCGGAGCACCCAGTCCGTTAATTCTTAAAGCATTGTTTCTTCCGTTATCCGGCGTCCACTCTTTATGGTCGATTAATCCCGGAGGAATCTCTTCCAGTTTAAAATTTACCATTTGATAGCTACCCACCACCATGGCACAATTTTGGGCATAAAAAGCATCCACAATACGTTGAACCACCGTTTCGTCGATGTACAGGTCGTCGCTATCCAACTGAATAGAGAATTTACCGCAACGCTCATCGGCCACGCCGGCATTCCAACATCCGCCTATTCCTAGGTCGTTACGATCCGGCACAATGGTAATCAAACGCTTATCATGCGCAAACGAACGAATTATTTCGGCTGTTTTGTCGGTAGAATGATTATCCACAATAATCAGGTTAAAATCAAAGTCTGTTTTTTGTTTCAATACCGATTCAATGGCATCACCGATAGTTTTTTCGCGGTTGCGCACCGGGATGATTACTGAAGCCTCTACGGGATAATTTCCTTGATGGAATGCTATTGGGGTAAATTTTGGTTCCAGATAGGCATCCACTGCTTTAAGATAGGCTGTGCAGGCTTTTTCCATTTCTATTTGGCGGTCACGATTTCGTGGATCCACATAGTCGAATATTTTTTCGCCCGATTTGCGGGTATCCAATTCTACTTCGGTATATAAAAGCTCGGGCAAATGCATCAATTCATACTGTTCCGAAACCCTTAGTCTCAGATCGTATAAGGCTGCAAATTGATATTCTGCATCCATGGTTCCTACTGCTGATTTGACTGCCTGTGTACTAAAAAGCAACAACGAACCAAAATTAAAGTCGTCGCGTAAGCTACCTTCCTGATAATCAATAAGTGGATGCGCTGTCATATTACCGTCTTTTTGTTCGTAATAATCGGCATACACCATTCCCGCAGCGGTATCTTCACATGTTCTGCGCAATCGTTCCAGGGCATATTGTCCCAAGTTGAGCTTCATAGTTTTGGTATAAAGTACCAAAAATTCGCTGTCGATATGTGCAACCAGTTCTTTCCATGTT
This sequence comes from Saccharicrinis sp., assembly GCA_024635555.1. GTDB lineage: Bacteria > Bacteroidota > Bacteroidia > Bacteroidales > Marinilabiliaceae > Saccharicrinis. Next base: position 23,073 of record JAGXIO010000173.1, on the reverse strand, counting down.
GCTGTAGATTCCAGTCCCGATTTGGTTACAAGCACCTGAGCACCTTCTAAGTCAACCGCTTCTTTGGCCACTACAATAATTTTTGTGGTATCTTTTGATTCCTGGAACCCTTTAATGGTGGCCATTATTTCCTCCTTACTTGAATAAGGCAGAATACATGTAATTTTTTTACTCATTTTGTATAGATTTTGTGTTAATTATCTTCCCGCAATGCAGCGGGATGTCGCGTTGCTCCATATTTAAAAAATTCTAATATCTCTCTCATTAGAACATCTCTATCTTGCTGCTTTGTGATGGTTTCAAACGGAAATCCCAACACCAAGGTTTTATGAGTTCCATCAGAAACGACTCCAGCACTGGTTCCGTTTTGGGTATATCTGAAAGCCGTTTGAGCTTTTTTATGGGCAGGTTCAATAGCATCGGGTGCTTCTACCAAATATATTTTAGGATGATGTTCGGTGTTGAATTCAAAGTTACTTTTAAAATAGCGGGATACAATATCGATTGCTTTCACCTCTCCACTGTTTACAGCATGATTGGTACGCCATTTAAAATGCAGCACCTCAGCGGCAAATTGTTGTGCCAAGGTATCGTTTAACATCTGCATCTCCGAACCCACATACGCTCCACTCATAAAAACTGGTGTGGCACTTTCAGCGAGCTCTTTTAAACGGGACATCAGTCCTTGTGTATAAATCTTAAAATCGTATTGCTTTTCGTCCATAAAACTGACCGTTGCTTTCTCTTCTCCCAAAATAATATCTATAGCCTTTAAGTTTTTTGCATCGTAAGCTTCACTTTCAAAAACCTCGTCGCTCACCGAAACATACGAATATCCCGCCTTTAGAATGGATTGTCCATGCGTGATGACGTTATCAAAGCTATTGCCTGTAATTATCTTACCTTCCATGTCGGCATAACTGGCCCCCCATCCCGGGCTGTCATCATCGAGCCATGGCGACTTGCGGTCGAAATCGTATTGATTCCCTGTATGGCCATATTCATATTTATCAGCTACACCCTGATCATTCCACCAAGCCACACCTGCAAAACCATCCTTATCCACAAAGGCAGGGGCGCTAACCCTATCAAAAGCATTCACAATTAATACTATGGGTGCCTTCTTATCGGCAATGGCCATCGATAATATTTCGCCTGGCATACTTTCACCTCCCTCATTTATGGCCGTCACCTTAAAACTCAGGTGTTGGTCGAGTGGCGGGTTCGTTATTTTAAATGAAGTTCCCTCCACCAAAGTGCCGTTGTCAAAACCATTGTCGTTTTTCCTTTTATACACTTTATATTGAGTGGGTAAAGCCGATTCTTCCAGAGGATCTATTACCGGTTGCCAACTCAAAACAAACTCACCATTAAGGTTTTGGATAGCCATATGGTCAACCGGCAAGGGCTGAACCACATAGGCACGTTGTTCTTGAAAAGCAAGGAATTTGAGCATGCCTTTATAAACAGCCCGCGCCACATGAAACCTGAAACGAGGATCAAGTCCCAGCTTCATGTCGGCCATATTTTGGTGCGAATAAAGTTCCAACAACATAGTGGGCACATTAGGTCGCCAGGCTTCGGAATATTCTTTGTCCCACATGCCACGTCGTGTCCAATCTTTATTGAACAGAGCCCTTATATCATCAACAATCTGTGTTTGCACCACATCGGTAAAATCGCGGCTGGCCATTTTAGATTGTCCGTTGGGGAAAATTCCTTGGTCGCGATCGGTGCTAAAAATGCCCAGTGTGCCAATAACGGAATCGTTGGCTGTAATGCCTGCATCGGTATGAAAAGCAAAAGCCAAATCGATTGGAATATTCAATCCTGAAGCATTTCGGTCTTTTGAAGGTCCGTTGGGCGCACCCATCAAATAATCTACCCATTCGCCGCGTGATTGATAATCATCGTTATAATCGTTTTTATCCTCATTGAGATTAAAAACCAAAGTATCGGGTATGCCGGCGTATTGCAGCCAATACCTTGCTGCCTCCATATAACGTGGGCGTTGTGATGTTTTCCAGTGGTAATTGTTAGGATCTACCTTATCCGCTTTGACAGCCTCGTTCTGTCCAGATTTTAGCGACCACTGGTTGGCCACCACCTCATTTGCGGGGCGGCGCGCTACATTGCCCATGCCTCCACCAAAACGTATAGCATCAATGGAGATATTGCCATCTTTACAAAAAACCTCCACCGAACCGGAATCAGGATTGGAGCCTTCATTAAACTCAAAACTCCCCAAATAAATCCACGTTCCACCACCCATAGTTTGGTTAACCTTAAAAGAGGTTTTTCCACCTGTATGACAAATTTCATAAATAGCTTGTTTTGTGTTCGTCGCGGCTTGCTTGTAAGAGATATATACTTCGTACATTCCCTTGGTGGGGAAATGAGGGAGGTAATCAGCTACTTTGCCATTGGCATTGGAAATAGATAATGAAGTTCCCAATTTAAAGGGATTATCGCCGGGAAATAAAGTGTTTTTAACGGCAAAGCCTACATGAGAAGAAGTGACCAAATTAGAGGACAACGCGAATTCAGAACCAGAACTTGATGTATCGTTATCTACAATAACCTCATGTTGTTGAAAACTACGTTCGCGGGGCAAAAATAAGGTTGCTCCTGCATTTTCGAGCATAGGAACGATATAGGGTAGCACATACATCATGGGCGATATGTCCTCTACCGAACCATACAAACGCGCCCTCTGCCATTCCCATCTGTCCAACTTCGACTCGTAATACCAGCCATGGCTATGCCACAAGGCAATATAATCATCCGAAAGTCCTTGCGGAAAGTCCGATTGGCTTTGACGCGTAATCAATTTTTCACGATTCGCACGAATCGATAAACGTTTGGCTTGCACCTCGCTGGATGTCCTGTGCATGTTAGGTATTAATTCCTGTACTTCGGCATTATTGGTGTAAACATTTATATTATATGACTTTAGCCGACACCTCAACTCGCTTTTTAGGCTCTGCTTAAAATCATTTTCCATGGGCAGGCGCCATGGCCAATAGCTAAGGTTTTTATTAAAGTATAGATAAATCTGCTTATCCTCTGCGTTCACACTGAGAGAGTCCACTATAACCTTACCCATATGTGCAAAATCGTCAAACGGACTGTTCCAGTCTTTTAGGTTGCGGATAGCTTTTCGCTCCAAGCGTGCAGATTGTGCAAACATATCAGCCCCAAAAACCAGATAACAAAATAGGACAAAAAATGTCGCTAATCGAATTACATTTATCTTCATTGTTTTAAAATATGAAAGTAGATGACGAATCAAAATTAGAAATAATTTTTAACGATTCAAATTTTTGTCATACATCTTACGTCTTATTTTGTTTTGTTAAAATTTTCTTTCTACTTTTGTATTGGTATTACTATTATAGCGAAAATATTTTTGATTGTCCAATAATAGTTAATTAAAAACCTTGAATAACAAACTTATAATACATATCACACAATACAGCTTATGATACTCATTGCAGATAGTGGTTCCACCAAAACAGAATGGAGATTGTGTGGCAAACCGGAGCTTTTGGATAAAACATGCCTCACCAAGGGAATCAATCCTTTTCATCAAACCACAGAAGAGATACTTAACAGCTTGAAAGAAGGCTTTACCTTAGATTTGGATGAGATAGAGGAGATTCATTTTTATGGAGCAGGTTGTGCCAACCCCGAAAAAACAGACATCGTTAAAAAGGCTCTGCATATATTTTTTGGGACTGAGAACATTAGCGTTGACAGCGATTTGACTGGTGCCGCACGATCATTATGTGGAAACAAAGCGGGCATAGCCTGCATACTGGGCACCGGCTCCAACTCCTGTTTATACGATGGTAAGAATGTTGCACACCACGTTTCGCCACTGGGGTATTTAATTGGCGACGAAGGTAGTGGTGCATTTTTGGGAAAGCAACTTTTAGGCGACATCCTGAAAAACCAGTTCTCCCAGCATATTATCGATTTATTTTGGCAGGAGTACCCAACCAACATGGCAGAGATATTAGACAATATCTACAAAAAACCATTGGTTAATAAGTATCTAGCACAGTACACCAGGTTTTTATCCAAACATATTAACCTATCCGAAATAGATAAGTTGGTTACCGAGGCTTTCAGCTTATTTATAAAGCGAAACCTACTACAATACAATAACATATTACATTTAGAAGTCAATTTCACCGGAAGTGTAGCCTTTCATTTTCAGGCACAGTTAATAAAAGCTTTAAATAAGCATAATTTAACTTTGGGAATTATTACCCAAGCTCCGATGGATGGGTTAGAACAATATCACCTACTAACAACAATGCATCATGGCCGATACAATTAAAAAAACAAAAAAAATTAGCGTAACCGAATCGCCCTCCAATTTCGATAACCTGGAGAGCATGTGCGTTGAGGAATTGTTGACCAGTATTAATAAGGAAGATGCTCATGTACACATTGCTGTGCAGCGTGCCTTACCGCAAATAAAAGAGCTGGTTGAGCGGATTGTTAACAGGATGGAAAAAGGTGGAAGAGTTTTTTATCTTGGTGCCGGAACAAGCGGCAGACTCGGGGTTTTAGATGCCTCTGAACTGCCTCCCACATTCGGAGTGCCCGACAGCATGGTAATAGGCCTTATAGCGGGTGGGGAAGCAGCATTGCGCAATGCCGTTGAGGCCGCTGAAGATGATCCCAACAAGGCTTGGAATGAACTGTTAGCCTATGAGGTAAATCAAATGGATACCATTATTGGTATTGCGGCATCAGGCACTACACCTTACGTTATAGGTGGCATAAAACATGGTCGTAAAAACGGCTTGCTCACTGGCTGTATAACCTGCAACCCCAAAAGCGAAGTGGCTGCTGTCAGCGAATTCCCGATTGAGGCCATCGTTGGACCGGAATTTGTTACTGGTAGCACGAGATTAAAAGCAGGCACCGCCCAAAAAATGATCCTTAACATGATAACCACTACCATCATGATTAAATTGGGAAGGGTAAAAGGCAATAAAATGGTTAACATGCAACTTACCAATAAAAAATTGGTGGACAGGGGAGCGCGTATGATTATGGAAGAAACAAAACTCACGCATGCCGAATCCGAACGCTTGTTATTACTGCACGGATCGGTGAAGAAAGCTATTGACGCTTATAATAAATAACTATATTTTAAGGCGCAAAAGCCACAAAGGGTAATCTATGTAAAGGTAACCCTTTGTGGCTTTTGTTAAAGATGAGAAATGTAGCCCTGGTTATAATACTAAAATCAAAAGATGCCTAGTTGTTATACAATACCAAGCTCAATTAACTACTAATCTATCCACCTAATGATTGATAGATCTAATTACCCAATGAGCTAAGTATCAATTTTTATTAGTACACCCCTTTAAAATACTTATCGTAAACTGTCATATTACGTTCTAACAGTTCAACAGCATATTTAAAGGCATTTTCCTCGTCTTTTTTAACAATAGCTGTATAAATCTCTTTTTGAAGTCTTAAAGTATATTCCTTTTCTCCCTCAATATTGGCATATATCATGTTGCGCATGCGAGGCAACAAGGAGTAAATGGGTTCCATCGAAACAATAACAATAGGGTTACCGGTGGCTTTGGACAAATTCATATGAAATCTGTTGATTAAATCTACCTCCAATTGTGTGTTATCCGGATCGCAATTGCTAAGTTCTTTCAAACATTCTTGCAATAGTAATAAATGATCCTCATTCCTGTTTCGTGCAGCCAATTTACTAATTTCCGGTTCAAAAATCCTACGAACCTCTATAATCTGCCTTATAAGCCTAGAGTCGAATTTTAAGTCGTAATACAAGTTTAAGGACTCTATGGCATCTTCGATTTTAATTTCGGAAACATACATGCCACTCCCCTTTTTTATCACTACCAATCCGCGCGCACTCAATCTCCTTAAGGCCTCGCGCAAAGCTGTCCGGCTAACAGCGAAACTAGCACACAATTCCTTTTCAGAGGGCAATTTGGTTCCGGATATCAGTTTCCTGGAACGAATCGCTTCTTCAATCTTCCTTTCTATCTTCTGACTGAGTGTTTGAGTTGTCCCAATTTTTTGAAAAATATTATCCATTTACTTATCGTTTCTTAACATATCATACAAATATATCAACTTTTGATTAGATAACGTTAACATCATCCCTACAAGTTGAAAAATAATATTGCGCTAAGATAAAAGGATTGGTTTATAATAACAGTCTTTTTATGTAATCAAAACCAGAAAAATCAAAAAGATTACCCATGATGCTGTTTTACAAACATTTTTATCCGAAAAAATATAAATATTAATGAGTTATATAAAAAATGCTCTTGACATTTTTTCGTTTTAGCACTAAATTAATAGGCATCTCGTCCTTGGATTCATTTTATCCGCAAAGATTGTTCACTGTTTTTGAACAATAGTTAAACATTTTATGTTGTTTTACTATTACCTTAATCTTTAAAATTTTAAAATTATGAAATCCTTTTACTCTTTTTTGCAAACGACGCTTAAGCGTTTGTTTTTTCTTGTTTTAACTTTAGGCCTCTCCGCAACTCTTTTTGCACAGCAGCCACAAAAAAATGTTTCTGAACCGGAAGTTGTTCAAATGCAGCAATTTCATTACTACTTCAATACACATTACAACATTATTAACGACCTTGTTAATGATATCCTAAAAGAAGCTCCCTTAACGGTTTTTATTCCGTCCATAAAAGCTTTTGACGATTTAACATCAGAGCAAAAGAAATTCTACTTTACGCACCCTTACCTTGAACTTATTGATTTATTAAAAGGTCATATGGTATCGGGTAAGTATAATTCATCGCAACTCTTGGATGGGATGGAGTTAACTTCATTGATTGGTAGTAAACTAACCATTAACAATTCAAATGGCTGGGCATATGTGAATGATGCAAAAGTAACAAGGGCTGATTTTTATATTGGTTCATCCGTGATTCATGTTATCGACCAAATATTAATTCCTCAAACCCCTGTTATGCCCGAAACTGTTTTCGACATCATAGAAAACAGTTCTGATCACAATATTCTTGAAGCAGCCATTAAAGCAGTAGAGCTTGATGACGCCTTAAAGGGGGAAGGACCATTTACCGTGTTTGCACCCACCGATGCAGCCTTTAGCGTACTACCCGCAGGTACTGTAGCCGCATTATTGGAAGACCCAACAGGAGATCTGGCTCAAATACTTTTGTACCATGTAGTTGACGCAAAAGCCATGAGTACCGACCTGAGCGATGAACAAATGATAGTCACACTGCAAGGAAAAGAAGTGAAAGTAAGCATTATGGACGGTAAGGTTTATATTAACAATGCTATGGTAAGCATGGCCGACATTGAAGCCGACAACGGAGTAGTACATGTTATTGATGCCGTATTGATGCCACCTGTTGATGTCAAGTTATCAACCCATGCCACCTACGGCGATATATTGGTAGATAAAAATGGTAACACCCTCTATTTCTTTTCCATGGATGCCGACGGAAACTCCATGTGCATAGGTGGCTGCCTGAACAATTGGCCTGTATTTTATGCACCTAATCCTTCCTTGGGCGAAGGTCTTGATAATGATGACTTTGCAAGCATAGACAGGGGTGATGGCATTATGCAAACCACCTTTAAAGGATGGCCTCTGTATTACTTTGCAGGTGATAAAAACCCCGGCGAAACCAAAGGCGAAGGTGTTATCAATAAATGGTTTGTTGCAAAGCCCAATTACACCATCATGCTGGTTAATAATCAATTAACTGGTTTAGATGATGTAAACTATAAAGGTGATTATACGCCCGGAGACCAGATTATACAGTATTTTACCGACGATAAAGGTAATACGATATACACCTGGGTTAACGACGACAAGGATAAAAATAATTTTACCAAGGAAGATTTCTCCAACAATGCGGTCTGGCCTATTTACGAGGAAGATAATTTTGTGGTTCCTTCAACTATAGATAAACTGCTTTTTGGAACCATAGATGTATTCGGGAAAACACAAATGACCTATAAAGGCTGGCCTTATATTTCTTTAGTAATGATATGATGCGTGGCGACAACAAAGGTGTTAGTGTGCCTAAGCCTGGGACTTGGCCGGTAGCACAAGCAGATATGATGATGGCTACAATGACCGTTTACGATGTCATTAAAAACAGTGATGTCCATACCACTCTCGAAGCTGCCATCAACGCGGCAGAACTTGATGGAGCACTAATGGGTGACGGACCTTTCACCGTTTTCGCCCCTACCGATGCTGCCTTTGCAGCACTACCAGCTGGGACTGTGGAAGCATTGTTGGAAGACCCAACCGGAGACTTAGCTCAAATACTGCTTTACCACGTAGTTGGTTCAAAAGCCATGAGTACCGACCTGAGTGACGGACAGATGATTACAACACTGCAAGGTGAACAGGTGACCGTGTCGATAATGAAAGGTGTAGTTAAAATTAACAATGCACTAGTTACGATAGCCGATATTGCTGCAGAAAACGGTGTGGTGCATGTAATTGATGCAGTTTTATTGCCGCCTACCTTTACTTCTGTGGATGAAGAGTTTAAACAAGCAATATTTAGTTTGAGCCCAAATCCGGCATCATCGAGTACCAGAATTATTTTTGATAACGCTTATGCCAATCAAACAAACTTAATGGTTTATAGTGCTTCGGGCAAATTAGAGAAGTCCGCAATTATAAATGGTTCTGAAACTGAATTAGATGTGAGCAATCTACCGAAAGGAATCTACTTTGTAGTTGTAGAATCAAATGGAATTAAAAAGACGAAAAAGTTGATTGTTAAATAAATAGTGAATTAATAAATAAAAAGAGACTGTTCCCCAAAAGAACAGTCTCTTTTTATTTAGAATGGCTTGATATTTTTACAAAAGCAGCCAGAACCTAGGAATAGTTCTACGTGCCTCCTGTATTAAAATTTCATAGAAACACCTAATTTAGTGCTGAAAGTATTACCGCCTGCAAATTCGAGATTTAGCCCCCACTTTCTGCTCCAGTAATATCTTCCTCCAATCTGAAGTCCCAAGTCCAAATCATCATGGCCGTTAAAACCCACGCCTATATTTGCACCTCCATAAACATCCCAATCTGGGGTAATTTCAAACAAGCGGTTAAAATGGTAATCGCCTCTAAATCCAATTGAAAACGCCGTTATATTGTCATAAAATACAATATTAACTTGGGGGCCAATAGTTACTTCGTCGTGAACGGCAAAATCTACGCTGCCATAAATCGGAAGACCGTAGGAATCAAAACCTAATCCCATATTTAACTGTTTTTGACCTTTGGATAGTGGTGCCCTAAAGCCCTGAGCCATAACAGCCCCTGACAGAAAAAATAAAATTGCTATTACTTTTAGTTTTGTCATGTTCGATGTTTTTCGTGTTTATTTAAATAATTAATAATCCAGTAATATTCAGTCAAATATTTTTTCATAAAATTTGAAAGGCCAAAGTTGCACATTTTTTATCGGCAATAATATACCTACCGTATCAAAACGTATCGTTTATAATAGTTTGTATGCAGAGTTTCACGTATTTTTGCATCAAAAATAAGTTATGGCAGAAAAGGATTACAGTTCATTATTAGAAAAGCTCAATAATAATAAAAGATGGCCCTTGCTTTATATGTTTAAGTTTATAACTCCAAACGAGGACGGCAAAGTAAAAAAAGTTGTTTCACTCCTACCCCAACATGGAGAAATACTTTACAAACACACTAAAAATCTAAAGTTTGTTTCAATCACATGCAAAGCAAAAATGCCATCGGCACAAAGCATTGTTGACGTTACGGCTGCAATAAACGAAATTAAGGGTATTATAGCTCTTTAGCCTTGGATTTATCGACTTTAACAGACTATGCCGGAACTTTTGCATTTGCCATTAGCAACACCTTGACGGCGAGAGAGTAAAAAATTAGCTTATTTGGAGCCAGCTTTAGCAGTTTTGTTACTTTCATTGGCAGGGGGAGCTAGCGATTTACTTTTGGGCAACAGGTTTGTTTTATGGATAAGAGGGATGGAAAAGTATTGGTTAAAAGAAAATACCAAACACTGCGTTATTACCATCTTGAAAAAGTAGATGTTATTCGTCCTGGTTTATATCGTTTTGCTTAACGTTTTAGCACACAAACCATCAGACTGCTCTTCGAATCCTAATTTTTTAAGATATTTTAAATGATTTTGGCTGCCGGCATGAGCCAGCACTTTGGTTATACCATGGTCTGAAAAATATTTACGCAAACGAGTATAAATATAACGACCATTTTTAAAGTCACGGTATTTTGGCCCTACGTAATCAAGCCGTACACGCAAAACATCATCATCTTGGCGATGAGCCAAAAACAAACCCGCCACCTGCATATCACGTAACACAAAAAAACTCAAGTCATTCAATTCGGATTTATACTCAAACCCAGGAAAAAATCGTTGAATTTCCTTGTCATTAAATTGCAAAAAACGAATTAAGTACCTATCGTTTGGCCGCACCTCCAAAATTTCGAATGCTTCTTTGGTATTAAAAATTTGAAAAAGAAAATATAAATCCACCACAACAATAAACAGATTCATAAAACCCACAGGCAAAGCCCCAATCAGGAAACCGTACAAAGAGAATATTCCGGCACCAATCAAGTTTAAAATTCGAAATTTAACAATCGAACTCATGGTTATGGAAATAGCAATCATGACTGATGCTGCATATCCAATCCATTCTAAAATATTAATTTCCATGTATGTAATAAGCTATCAATTAGTATTTTGAATATTATTTTTGGTTTCATCTTCTGCAATAACTTCGATATCTTCACTTATATCTCCCGATTCAATACCATATGGAATGGCAAAGTAGAATATTGAGCCTCCCGCCTTGCCTGTAGGCAGGTTTTCTTCTTCACTTTCTAACCACATTCTGCCTCCTAACAGTTCCACATAAGCTTTTGAAATCGCCAAACCCAGGCCAGCCCCTTGTAAAGCATGAACATCTGAAATGTCAGCCTGAACAAAGCGTTCGAATATTGCCTCTTGCCTATTTTTGGGAATCCCTATTCCTGTATCTTTTACAAAAAACTCCACTTCGGCAGGCTCAGTGTCCTTTTTTAGAATACACCCAAATTCGATTACACCTCCGTTAGTATATTTTATGGCATTTTTAACTAAATTAATTAGAATAGCATTGATTTTTTCGGGGTCAGTATTGATAATGGCTTCTTTCATCAATAATTTCTTGCTCAATACTAACTGTAATTTCTTGCTTTCAATTTCAGGCTTAAAGAAGGTATAAATGTATTCCATTTGTTCATTTATATTCGACTCCTTCCTATTAATTTCCATTAGCCCCGATTCTAATTTCGAAATATCAATAATGTTATTGATGATATTGAGCATACGCAAGCCGCTTTTCTCAATTATTTGAATATATTCTTGTTGTTTATCGCCTTGCAAATCAGGTTCTTTCAATAATTCGGCAAAACCTAAAATACCATTCATTGGAGTCCTAATTTCATGACTCATATTGGCAAGAAATGCTGATTTTAGCCGATCGCTCTCTATGGCATTTTCTTTGGCTTTTATTAGTTCGTCTTCCGTTTTCTTGAGTTCGGTAATGTCTTGTATTGCCCCATACATTCTAACTGGCTTCCCCTGCTCATCATACACAAGTTCACCCGTACCCCGAACCCACCGTTCTACGCCATCGTTAATACGGATTATTTTATATTCATGACTGAAAGAAATTTTATTCTTCACAACGTATTCATGGTAAGCAACCAATTTTTCGTGGTGTTCAGGATGTATTAAATCTGCCCAACCTGCTATAGTATGAGGATACGTTTCGTCTATTCCGAATATTTTATAGAATTCGGGCGAGCATACCCATGTGCTTTTTTCTAAATCATTTTCATTCAGATTTGTTGAATAAGAACATATATGTGCCAGGGATTGCGAACTGAGAATCATCTCTAAGTTTCTATTTGCTTTATCTTTGGCTAATAATAGTTCTTGTTCAACTTGCTTAGGTTTGGTGATATCTACCAAATTACCATATAGTTTAACAACTTTTCCTTTTTTAATTATAGGTTGTCCAATAGTCCTCACAAATAAATTATCGCCTAGTGCATTTATAAACCTTACTTGCAAATCATACGGTTTTTGTTTCGTGATTGCATCTGAAAAGGCATTCCAAATTATTTCTCTATCATTTGGATGATAAAATTGTAATCCTTCTTCTGCTGTTGATATTTTTTTTCCATAAATCTCATATATTGTATCGGTAAAAGTAAAATTTTCGCTTTCTACATCGTAACTCCAACCACCCATTTTACCTATCTTTTGTGTTTCTTGATAGAGATACTCACTTTCTTTTAATGCTTCTTCTGCCTTTTTGCGCTCAGATATGTCAATATCTAAGCAATACATCTCAGGCTCGCAACCAGGAACTTGGACGTATGAATGACTTGAAAATACATATATCGAAGAACCATCTTTGCGCTTAAGTATTAGCTCGCTTGCTGGAATAGGTGTTTTAGTTGCAAACATTTCCTTCATTGCATCACTAACAGAACTCTTTAATTCTTCGGGGATTATTAAGTCAATAAAATTAATACCAATTGCTTCTTCGGATGAATATCCATAAAACCTTTCGGAAGCTTTATTCCAGTATATCGTTTTCCCATTTTTATCATATCCCTGTACAGCCACATTAGGAATATCTTGGAATAGAGTCTTCCACCTCTTATCACCATTTTTTACTATTTTCCCTTTATTTGGCTTTTTCATAGTTTTTATTCTTTTTTGAGCGCACCATAATACCCTGTTTTTAAACAAACCTTCGAGTACAGATAACCCGATTGTTTTGCCGATAAGGGAATTTATTTGTTTGGGTTTGTCCTAGCTGTAAAGTCCATAATATGGGGAGGTTGGGATTTTCTAGCTTTCAACATATCAAGGCGTTACAATCTTTTGTTAAATTTATAAAAAGTTTAATTAATCTACAAGCCTCAAGCGTAAGTATATTTATTGCAGAGATGCCTAGCATAAGCAGCAGTACGCACAACTAAACTTGTTAATAAAGATTAAAACTACAAATTATCTTCAATAAACTAAGGATTGTGGAGTATTTTTTACCAGAGGATCGCCCTGTCTGCCATAGGTAGGGAATCTTTCCGAATCTATTTTCGGAAAACATGAACTGTATGTGAGATTATTTAAGGCCACGGAAGAGAGGGTTGTACTTATATTTTAAAAACTTAAGCAGACACCAATTGATGCAAATCAATGTTTTTTGGAAAATATTGTTGTATTTAAAAAATAAGCCGTTACATTTATCTGCATTTAAAAAAATGTAATGCTTTAATCTTTTTATAAAAATTTTACCATGAAAACACTTCTTTTTCTTTTGCTTATTACCGCTGTGGCTTGTCAAAGCCCGCAAAACAAGAACACGCAAAGCTCAACTCTGGAAACAGAGCAAAACGCTGCGTTAGTTTCGGAGGATGCAGTCATTTTTGACGTGGCCGTTAATGGGATGACCTGTACGGGCTGCGAACAGACGATAACCAAGTCTGTAGAATCAATGGATGAAGTTCAATGGGTAAAGGCCAGCCATCTCGATTCCATGGTTACGGTTGCCCTAAACATATCGAATCCTGATACTGCTTTGGTACGTCAAAAAATAACGGAGACTGGATATTTGGTTGTTTCTATTATTCAACAGGCCGATTCTATTCAGTAGTAACTCCCAAATAAAACAGCCCTTTGAATCATATTTCCAAAGGGCTGTTTAATTCGCATCCTACAATCAAACCGGATATTATCGTATTTAATTATTCAATATCCATGGGATTGGATACTACTCTACTTGCTGATTGAATGCTATTCTTAACACCGTTAAGTTCGACAGATTCCAATAAAAGTGCATCAGGACAAATAACGGAGATCGGTGTTCCTTGAATTCCAACCATTTGTTTTCTAATCATTTCAAGAATTTCGGAAGGAGCATTCTTATATCGATTCATTTTATTCTCGATTCCAGCATAATCAGGTAATAGTGAATTGATAACACACTCGCCATCACCTAAGGCTTGAACTTTCATCAGTGTTCTGTCGCCATATTTAAAGCTCACCCCACTGACAATCTCCTCAGAACCATCTATTACATTTACCTTGTAATAGTTTATGGGGGCTTTATTGGCTCCACATTCTAAAGGCTTCACTATAAATACATAATCAAGTCCCTCTTCTTCAGCCAGTTCAACCATATCACTCCTTATTTCTTCTGTGTTTTTTACCTCGGAAGCAGTAACTTTAATAACGGAAGGTGCTACTTTCTGTGAAAAACCATTGTTATGAATGTAAAAACGGTTGTGCCGCAGTGATTTGTGTTGCAGGGCAGTAGGTGTTCTACCTACCAATTGCTGGTTTAAAATACCATTTTTGACGAGCAATTCTGTTTCCTGAGGAATGAGTCCATCTAAATCTAACTGAAAACTTCCGAGCAAATTGTCGCCCTTGTAATCCGACATTAACGGCTTAAGTTCAAAAGTTAGTTTTAGATCTACAACTTTTTTATCCTTATAATCTTCCCACGATTTATGCTCGGCTCTAACCAATCCCTTTTCTTTATTATAAACCAGATTGCGAGGATTGGCAACCAAACCCATACCTTTATCGAAAACCTGTTTATAACACAACTCCACTCCTGCATCTTTCATAAATAAAACAGGACCACTATATACATCGGTAAACATTTTTGATTCTTTACACAGGTGCATATTTTCAACCAGTAAATTGATATCTTTTGATATTTCCGCACCAGATGGCAATTTCTTAAAGGTTGTTTGGTAATATTCGAGACTTTGACTAAAAGTGTGGTTATTCTTATCCAACATTGTGGCATTTACGCTTAAAATATAAAACCGATATGGAGTTTTAAATTTGATCCCTTCACTATTAACACTGTATTGCATTACATTCTGAAAGTTCAACTCGACCTCCGATTCAATTACGTCTTTAAAGCTTTTAAATTGAGCTGATAACTCTTTTGTTAGATGCTCAAATTTTTCTTTTGAAAATTCATCTTCCAATTCATCCTGCATCACCACATTCACATCTTCCTTACTAAAATCAGGACTTGGCAAATCTTCAACCGAAATACCCTGACGTTCCATTTGTTCCTTTTTATTTTTGTATTTCTCTGAGGCATTTTTATACACGTTGCTTGACATTATCCATAAAGACCTTCTAATACCATCATAATCTACTTCCAATGGAACAGAAAAGGAACCATCATTATGATTTATTTGATTTACTTTATCGTAGTATTTTTCATCATTTAGGTTGTAATCTCCCATTTTCAGATTTACACTACACCATGCTCTATTGTCTGAATTTGACTCAATGATGGCTCCCATAGTGGCAAGTATTTTGCCTCGTTTGGCTTTCATTAAGTTATAAGCAATATAAAAAGGAGTACCATTATCATCTAATTTTAATTCAGTCATGTTTCGTGCCATTTCATCTTCCATGGCTTTAAAAATTATGTCCGAATCGGATTTTTCGGAAGCAATCGTACTCCCACTCAATAAGAGGGCGAGTATTACAAGTATATATGTTATTGTTCTCATTTTTTTGAATTAATTATTGTTTAAAATAATCATGTTTTATTGTATGGTAAAATCACATTACTTCCCTGGAGGTAGTAAAATTGGTCCTGTAGAAAACTTTTGTGATTTCTTTTGTGTTTCAATCTTACTTACTAAAATAGCGGGTGATACAGCTGCAACTGGTATACCACCAGATTCTGCTCCGCAAGTGCCATTAAATAAACCTTGTACAGCACCACCTGCTTCAATTTTCGAAAACATGGATAAAGGAGTACCAATTAAATCTACACCTCTAACTAATTCATCAGGCCTTCCGTCTGCATAAATTCTGTAAACCTCATTTGGTGTAACATTAAAAGCGTTTGGCATAAACCTTCCCGTTTGTGTGAAACCACCGGTAACTCTTTTAAAATAGTAACCATACTCTAGTTGCTGTTTTTTGCATTCCTCTACTAACATCTCACGCAACTGTTCGTCGCTATAAGGGTTGCTGACATTTATAAACATATTGGATTGACGCGATACCGGAGTTCTGAAAATATCGCCTCTTCCATGACCATTTGATGAAGAAAAACCTTCGATAGGATTGGAGCACATCAGGAAATCTTTTAATACACCATTTTCAATAACTTTTACTTCGGATCCTTCTACTCCTTGATCATCATATTGGTAGTAACCGTTTAAGTCGAAGCCTTGATAGTTTTTTACCAGTGGATTAAAGGTTACATTGAAGGTTGTGGGAAGTACCAGTTCACCTACTTTACTTTTAAAGGTTTGTCCATTGGTCTCATCTTTTAAGCGATGTCCCTCTATTCGGTGTCCAAAAATTTCGTGAAAAAACACCCCGGCGGCAGATGGAGAAAGTATGGCCGGTCCGGAGTATGGACTAGCAATAGGTGCTTCTTTTAGTTCTATCAATTTAGCTACAATCTGTTTTGTTGCATTTAATACTGAATCTTTTCCTGGTAGAGCATTGGGATCAAAGGCATCCATTATATGATGCAAACTCATTTGGTTACCTTCTTCTGATCGGATGGTTCCATTAATCATGATTCTTGCTAACAAATAGTTTTGTGCCAATACCTGATTTTCGGAAGAAATGAAATATTTACGCTTTTTCTCAAATCTAAAAGAAACGTCACCTCCTGTTATATCCTTATCTACTTTGAATAAGGCAGAAGCTTCTTTTATGATTTCTTCAATCTGCTTTAGTTTTTCATCACTTACAGTTATAGGAGAAATAGGTTCGATGTATTCTACTGCTTTTGCAGTAGAAAAATCCGGCACCAATGTTTTATCCTCCACCTTGATGCTGTTCTTTTTAAAACGATATTCTTGAGTCGCTTTTTGATATGCTTCATCTGTAGCATTCCAAATTATTTGGCGAACAGCCACTTCATCAAATTCGACGGGATATTGCTTAATGGTATAGCTGTACTGAGGCTGTTTCCCTTTGATTAAATGTGTGTTGTCAAACTCCTTATTTCCAACACGTACAGTTGGATTAAAAAATGACTGGCTTGCCATATTGGCATTGATTAATTCACCTAGAGAAGCCCTTCGGTACCATATTTTTTGTGATTCAACACGGTAATCCATGTAGTAAACAGAGGGGGTCTGTTCTCTTAATACTTTAAACTCACGATTAAGTTCTGATTGAATAGTTTCCAGTTCAATATCCTTTTCTGAGCTTGAGGCCATCAATGTCCAACTTATCAGACATACTGATGAAAGCAATAAAACTTTTTTCATTAATGTTTAGTTTTTAGGAATGTTGTAAGTATTTACACTTGTAGCGAATATTTTTCTATAATTCGATACGGTATAAAACTATAAAATAATTTTTATTTAGCAAATACGAATAGAGAATAAAAAACATAAACTTTTATAATAAGTAAACAAAAACTAGATATAATATTGGTATTGGTTGGAATGGCTTTTATTAGGACGGATAAAAAGAACGCTTTAGAAAACGTAGGTTTGAAGGAGGGCTTGTAGACTTTGCCAACCCGCCTGCCCTGGCAGGTGTGCTGTTTGTGCGCTGGGGCTTTCTTTTTATTTTGTGGGTAGGGCAGAAAAAATAAATAAATTTTCATTCTTTTCGCTCCTACTAATCAAGGCAATATTATCTTAAAGGCAAAGAAAATATAAAAGCACTTCCTTTTCCCAATTCACTTTTAACCCAAATTTTCCCACCCTGTTTTTCTATAAATTCTTTACACAGTATTAAGCCTAAACCTGAACCTTTTTCGGCTGCTGTTCCAGTGGTGGTGATATTCATATCAATGCAAAATAAATTACCTTGCGTTTCTTTACTCATACCCACTCCATTATCTGAAACAGAAATCTCAACTTTGTTTTGATTTTGTACAGCGGTTATCGCAATTTCTCCGTCTGGATATGTGAATTTTATGGCATTAGAAATAAGATTTCGCAACACTGTTTTTAGCATATTTATATCCGCATAAACTTCAATATTATCTGTTTGCGTATAATTTAAAGATATATTTTTAATTTTTGCACTGGAATTTGAGATGTCTAATATTTCCGTGACAATAGGAGATAATTTTACTTTTTCTGGTTTGTAAATAATTTTTCCGGTTTGCGCCCTTGCCCAGTTTAACAAATTATCAAGTAGGGTAAGCGTATTCTGGGCTGATGAATTAATAATTCTTAAATATTCTTCGGATTTAGCAACTTCAAAATCTTTTGAATTTTCAATTAATAATTCCGAGAGTCCTAAAATCGTATTAAACGGACTTCTTAAATCGTGTGCAATGATTGAAAATAGTTTGTCTTTAGTGGAATTAAGTTCTCTTAACTGACTTTCCCGTTCTTTAAGCAGTTGTTCAGCTTTTTTTCGTTTCGAAATATCTCTCGAGACTCCATGATAGCCGGTAATTCTACCATCCTGATCATAATGTGCCGTTGCAGTGGTTTCAACCCAAACCCAAGTACCATCCTTACAAAGTTGCTCCAACTCATAAATCACTGGCGGTGATAAGATACCTTTACTCAGGTTGGCTAAACGTTTTTTATTTGCCTCCTTTAGAATTTCAATTCCTTCCGGTTTTAAAATTGAAAAAGCGGATTTGCCAATAACATCTTCCTTTTTAAAACCTCTTATTCGCTCATCTGCATCGCTAATATATGTTAAAAGCAAATTGCTATCCAAATGCCAAATAATATCGCTTGAGTTTTCAGTTATAATTCTGAATTTTTCTTCGCTTTTTTGTAATTCTTTATTTTTAAGATTTAAACTTGCTGTTTTATTTTTAATCTGCAAACGAAGTAACCAAACCCATATAAAAACAAGTATTAATAAAATAATTACTACAATAAAAATAAACCCAATTATATTTACAATTCGTTTATATTTAAAATCATCCTTTTCATAAACTTTCCATTTCTCTTGTATTTTTGTAAGTTTTCCAGTTCTCCGCAACTCCAAGATTCCATCATTTAAAATATCCAATAATTGAGTGTTACCTTTTTTTACTGCCATACAATAAATACTAGGAAGTACTGACGGGCCTTTTATCGCAATATTTTGATATTTGTTAATTGCAATCACATTTAAGCCAAGTAAATTTGGGGCTAACACGTAATCAGCCAATCCTAATTCAATTACAGAAAGTGCTTCGGGTAATGATTTTGCCAAAATATAATTATTGAAAAGCCCCAAGGGCACGAGATACTTCTCGATGGATACATCCTTATCCAAAACCACTGGCTTGTAGTCATACAAGCTTGATAAATTTTTAAATGGCAAATTTTTACGAATGAAAATAGAATAGTATTCGGTATGAATAGGAATAGTAAAATCAAGAAACTTTGCCCTATCTTCTGAAAAAATGATTCCCGTAATTATATCAGTTTTTCCTGATTGAATATTGGCTAATGCAATATCCCATCGGCTGAGTTGAAAGTTTATTTTAAAATCACTGGAAACGGAAATGGCTTCTAAGACTTCAATATCCAAACCGCTGGGTTTTCCTGTTTTATCAATAAATGTAAACGGGGTATAATCATGGTCTCCTCCTACAACAAATTCCTGAGCTTGTATATTGCTTGTTTGAAATAGAATTGCAAAAACAATAAAAACCAAGTAGATACTTTTAACCATTTAGATATTGCTTTTTGTTAAAATCATGGTCTATTTACGCTATTATTAAGAGGCGTTTAAACTAGTAAATATTTACGCAAGTACAAAACCTATCAAAACTATCTCCGACCGCCATTTTTTTTATGAACCGTATTTTGGACTGAAAATTATAATAGTCAAAAGAACTTCATTTCTAATAAATGTGCCGTCACCTTGTCTTATTTTTTGTCTAAAGAGTAGTTTCTGATTTCTATTGAGAAAGCTTTCCGCAAGCGCAAAAAATACGCTGTCGAGGTGCTGTCGTAAGCATACCCAAGGTAATCCAAAGCAAAATATTGGGTTAAATAGTGAGAGGCTTACTGGCGGTCAAATGACCGTCAGCCGTCTATCCTTGCGTGCAGTCTTATTTTTTTTCTTTAACTGAACAGGTACGAATTCCAAATGGTGCATAAAGCGGACAGAAACTAATAAAGCTTGTTAAAACAAAAACTCCGGCTAATACTAAAAGTATAATACCTAAAGTTCCCGAAATGGTTCCTGTAAAATAAAGAACTCCAATAATAGCAGCGATTATTACTCTAATAATCTTATCTGCTGAACCCATATTTTTTTTCATTTTTAAAGGTTTACAATTATTTGCATTATTGCAATACAAAGTTGACAATTCTTTTAACTTATCCAAGTATTCTTATTGCAAGTATAATTACGCAAAGCGCATTGGGATAAACACTTATTGCGGCTGCTATTTCTTCGAAATGTACTTTTTTTTCAAAAATATGAATGTCATACTCCTTTGTTGTTAAGCAACGAGCAAAAGTTAGACCTGCAATACCACCACCTATAATGGCTATTTTTTTCTATTTGTCATTATGGATCTTTCTAGTTTTATAGGTACTAAACGGACTTCCAACTTTGATTTAATATCACTATTGTCCGGTTTAATAGTATGATTTTAACTTTGTGGGCAAGCCGCTTATGTTAGGTGAGGTTAGGATTATACTCGTTTTTCACCTGTAGCTTATTGAATTATTGTTTTCCTCTTTTCAATTACTTCATCAAAGCTTATAATGCTCAACTGCATTTTCAAAAGTGTGGTGTTTAATTTTTATTTATTTCGTAAAAGGGTTCGATATGAATACCGATATGTGATTGGTTACCAAGCTTGGCTCGGAGTGATTTTTCAATTTGGGTTGCAATTTGATGTGAGGATTCAACTGTTAATTCTTTATCGACTTTAATGTGAACTTCAATGGCATAAATGTTACCTATTTTCCTTGTTTTTAAATTATGATATCCTTTAACACCTAAAGTATTTTTAATTACTTCTAAAATATCATTTTCAGTTTCTTCGGGAAGAGAACTTTCCAATAGTTCCTTAATGCTAGGGTTTGCAATATCCCAAGCCACTTTTAAAATAAAGAAACTAACAACTATTCCTGCTATTGGGTCTAAAACTCTCCATTTTTCGCCCAATAGTATTGCTCCTGAAATACCTATTGCAGCACCTATGGATGACAAAGCATCAGACCGATGATGCCAAGCATTAGCAACCATGGCCTGACTATTAACTTTAAGTCCAATTTTTTTTGTATACCAAAATAATCCTTCTTTAGTGATAATCGATATTAATGCAGCATAAAGAGCTATGTAACCAGGTTGTTCTAATACTAAGCCATGGACAGAATCAAGCACTTTTTTTGAACTAGTCAACAAAATACCTATGCCTACAATCATCAATGCAAAACTAATTAGCATGGTTGCAAATGTTTCATACTTTCCATGTCCATATTGATGATTTTTGTCTCGCTCTTTACCGGATACTCTAATAAAAACTAATACAATTATATCCGTCACCAAATCTGATAACGAATGGACACCATCGGCAATCATTGCAGCACTTTTCCCCACAATGCCAGCAATTATTTTTGCTATTGTCAGTAATAAGTTAACAGCAGAACCAATCAAGGTTACATTTCTTATTGACTCTATTCTACTTTTATTGTTCATAAATACTTGAATTTAAATCTTTGAATTTAAGCGGGTAGTTTTACATTACATCCAAGGGATGGGTGCATGTTGTTCGGTACCCATTTCAACACTAAACTTTCCACGAAAGGGCCGAAGTTACAATTACCACTTTCCTATTAAATGAAGCACGGCCACACGGCTCACAACAAATGCCTGTTAGAGCCTGTTAATCGTTTTTCTTCCATCTTTTTGACCCTGGTATGGAAGAGAAAAATAAAAGGTGCT
Source organism: Saccharicrinis sp. (assembly GCA_024635555.1). Classification (GTDB taxonomy): domain Bacteria; phylum Bacteroidota; class Bacteroidia; order Bacteroidales; family Marinilabiliaceae; genus Saccharicrinis. The sequence goes on along the minus strand of JAGXIO010000173.1, from coordinate 1,093 downwards.
TCCTCCTGTGTTTCCGGCAGACAGGTTTCCCAACTCTGATTCGACCCAAATATTTCCACCAAGCATTTCGGCATAAGCTTTAGAAATAGATAAACCTAACCCTGCTCCTTGTCGCGCCATTTTATCAGCAAAATCAGCTTGGATAAACCGTTTAAATATGGCCTTTTGCATGGCTTCCGGAATACCTATTCCTGTATCTTTTACGTAAATCTCAAGGTTTCCACCCTTTTTATTATACCCCAATTCTATTGAACCTTTTTCACTGTATTTGATGGCATTTTTTACAAGGTTAGTAAGTATGGCAAACACTTTCTCAGGATCGGTTTTCAGGAATGCTTCGTTTAAAGGCAATGAATTTTTGAATGAAAACTGCATTCCTTTTCCTTCAACCTCAGGTTTGAAGAAGCTATAAATATATTCGATTTGTTCGTTGATATTAGTTTCTTGCCAATTTACTTCCATCAGTCCGGCTTCAATTTTCGAAATACTTATAATATCGTTGATGATATTGAGCATTCGTTCCCCACTTTTTTCAATGATTCCGATATAATTTTGCTGTTCTTCCCCAGTAAGATTGGGTTCTTTCAACAATTCGGCAAAACCCAGTATGCCATTCATGGGAGTACGTATTTCGTGGCTCATATTGGCCAAAAAAGCTGATTTCAGGCGGTCGCTTTCTACGGCTTTTTCTTTGGCTGCAATTAATTCTGCTTCCGCCTGCTTACGACCGGTAATGTCGCGTTCAAAATATAGAACTCCGGTTGGATTGTTGTCGGCATCATGCAGAACATTGGAATTAGTTTCAACAAAGAATGTTGTACCGTCCTTTTTAAGCACTAAATATTCTGCCGGTCCGGTTAAATTGCCGTTCATCCTTTCCGTAATATTGTGAATCGCTTTTGTATGATAGTCAGGATGTACAAATTCCATAACATTACGACCAATAACTTCCTCAGCATTGTTAAAACCCCACATCTTAATACATTGTGGCGAAAGATATTGTACATTACCCTTCAAATCAGTTATAGCTAACCCATCAGGTGAAGTAGCGATAATTTTTTTAAGTCTCTCTTCTCTTTCTTTTAATTCATTC
>JAGXIO010000172.1 GCA_024635555.1 Saccharicrinis sp. | reverse complement strand
TTTTTTTGGATTAGAGAACAAGTTTTTTATTTATCCTGTATTCATATGTTGATTTAATTTATAAAAGTTTAACATTCTATTATCATGGCTTCAAAAGTATACATCATCATATTTTTTCAATGCTAAATGCTGACCAAAAAAGAATAGGATTAGCTCAATGTGCCATATATAAGAGGAATAATGGGAAATATTTGCAAAAATAGTTTTTGCAAGAAACAATAAGTACAAGACCGAAGCCGATCATAACGACCTAACATTCGATTTAACATGAAAAATTCACTTTTGGATTAGCGAAAAGTGGTGTACAGTGTTGTATTTGTATTGGTTACAAACAACAACAAGACTTTAAATTACACCTAAAAATGAGCCCTGAAAATACGATATTTTATATAGTGAAAACAGCAATAAGCTTTGATTTTTCGGCTGAGGAAATAAGTAGTGATGGCGCCACTGCTTGAAAAGTTAGAGCGTAAACACAAGCTAATCAAATATCACAGCAGTATAATTCTTTTCCTCACCAAAATTTATTAAGGCAACTCATTTTGCAATAAGTTACCGGAAAAAAAGTCATGGGAAAGGTATGCCTTGTCAGCAAAAAAGACTGCTAATTAACAGTATGCAGCGGCATTGTACGCTATATTTTGACTTTCATCTATAGTTTTTATTCCGAATCGAAAAAGAAGATCTTTTCACATAGAAATGTTGAATGCTTTTATGACAATTGATCCCAAGATGAATAATGCGGGTTAATATTATTTTATTAATCAACCATTGTCCGATTTTTGCCATCACTAGAACCTTTAAAAGTAATTGATAAAGGATCTCTTTGGGGAAAGTTATTAGCTGAGACGATACAGAATTTACCTAAAAAGAGCTTTTCTTCTGTTCGAGGATTCAGTTCAATCCAACTCAATTTACTAAACAAACAACAGGTTTTTCGTTCTTTGTATCAAATGATTTCTGATAGGCAATCCATAGTTCCTTAACCGATTGTCCTATGATATGATTTGTTGCTTTATCCCAAGTCCACGGCGTAATCGTCAATGTACTTTGGTTCATTTTATAAATAAAATCCTCATCCAAACTTGTAATCCAATCTATAAAAAAAGCAGTTACTTTATAGCCATCATTCCAGTGGCCTCCTGGTCTTTTAAATTCGCTGGACACATATCCAGTTTTTAAACGGATTACGTCAGCGATGCCTTCAATACAGCTAAAATGCTCAGAGTTGTTTACATACCCTCCATCTCCCTTAGGTGAATACTGATAGGCATGCGTCAGTTCATGTATTATAATACCTGTAATTTCAGATAGCGTTTCCTCATCGCTTTTATTATGCCTATTGTAAAAATCTGCAATATAATTGGTATTCATAAACATATCAATTCCCGTAAGGTTACCCCCAGTGGCAGCTACTCCCTGACTGTTTCTCAAGTTAAATTTAAATGCTGTTTTTACAGGTACTTCGGCTTTATCTTTGTAAAGGACTTTGCAAACCTCTATAATACAACTGCGAAATAAGGAATCGGGATTAGGAACCAACCGATGAAAAATCAATACTCCTTCCGAAACTTTGTCTTTATCAACCACATCTATTGCCGGAAATGCAAAATCACTCCATTTCTCAGTATTTGTACTATTAGAATGTACAGCGATTGAAGTCAATAAAACGATAACAATAATAATAGGAGACTTTTTCATTTAAAGAAGTAATAAAAATAAAAAAAGGGTGTCCAGTTTAATTGGACACCCTCTCAATATAAAACTAATACAAATTATCTTACCACTTTTGTAGAACTTGTTTGTCCTCCAACGTTAAGCCTAACAATGTAAATACCTCTAGGATAATTAACACTGAATGTTTTGTGGTTTAAACCTGGATTGGCAACAAATGCTTCGGTTGAAACTAATGAGCCATTCACATTATAAACCTCAATTTGAGCAGAAGCTGCATTTGTCGATTCAAAATCTACCACAATCTGATTGTTGCTTAAATACACTTTGTGGTTTTCTTTTGTAACTTGTTTAACATCTGTACTTCCATCCTCGGCACCAAGGCTATATAGATGCTTTACATTATTGGCAGTAAGGGCAGCATCGTAAATGCTAAACTTATTAAGCGTACCCTGCCAAGCCGCATCGGGCCAACCTCCTTTAAAGAACCAAGCAAATTGAGTTCCAACATTAGCAAGTAAACTTGCTTCAATAGATGCAGTACCCATTAAGTTACCGTCTAAATAATAAGAAATTGTTGTTGCATCAATTACACCCACTACATGACGAAGTATTCCATTGTTAAATTCGGCACCATTAACCGCTTTTTCACCTTCTCCACTATCCAACATCAATCGGCTACAATCCGTTGGGCTTCCAGCACGAGCAGGAGTAAAACCAGTAAAATGGTTTCCATTACCATCTGAATTGCCAAAATAATATAGAAAATGAAAGCCATTATTTACTCCAGCAGTTGAAGTAAACCACGTTTCTACCGTAAGTGCCGAATAGGTGTTAATAGCAAGTTCAGTGGCATCAAGTTCTGCATAACCAGCGTCATTAGAATGAAGCGCTTTATCTGCTAAAGTAGCCGTACCCATTAAGGTTACACCAATATTTCCAACAAGGTCTGTTGCAGTACCATCGTCAAATGTCCACTGATGTGTCAGATTAGTTGTACCTGGATCAATGGCTTCAATCATTACTGCATTCATGTTGTAAAGATACTTCACGTTGTCCTTAGTCAATGCAGTATTGTACATACTGATTTCATGTATCTCTCCTTTCCAGGTGGGATCATTAACATATCCTCCTTTACAGAAATAAGCCAACTGGTCACCTACCTCAGACAGATTACTATTATCGGTAAGGACAGTATTCATTAAATTACCATCCAAATAATAAGAAAGAGTAGTTTCATCAATAACACAAACCATATGATGCATTACAGCATCATCCAGTTCAGTAGCATGAACTCCACGTTCCTCTCCGCCAGTTTTAATCATTGGCTTACTCACATTGTTACCACGAGCTGGGGTGTACCCAACAAAATTTCTCCCTTCACCGTCAGAATTTCCAAAGAAATAAAGAAAATGGTAACCGTCATTGGCAGCTGCCGAAGACGTAAACCATGCTTCTACAGAAAGCTGACTGTAAGTACCAACAGCTAATGCTGCACCATCTAACTCAACATGCCCACCCGCAGAGGTATTAAGGGCGTTATTTGTAATAGTGGCTTCTCCCACTAAGGTGCCGTTAACAGTTCCCACCATATCATCGGCGGTTCCATTGTCAAATGTCCACTTATGGGTTAAATTGGCCATGCCTGGATCGGTTTGAGCCGAAATTTGAATGCTGATGCCCATGATGATAAGGCATACGATTAAGTAAACTTTTTTCATGTTAAAATTAATTTTAGTGAATAATTCAAAATTATCTATAACTTGTTGTTAAATTATGTAACCAAAATTACATTCTTTATGGAATTACTAAGGACAAATACTGACCAAAAAACAGCAAAAACAGGTAAAACGATTGTTATTGAAAAGATTACGGTTGTTATTTACATTTTATATGCGCTTGGGGCTAACTTTTAGCACCCATACAAAAGCGTTCAATGTTTAATATGGCATGATAAATTTAGGCTTCACTTAATTAACCAATAAGGTAGTCTCAAATGAATCTGATGTATCATTAATTTTCAAGACATAGACACCGGGAGTCAAGTAACCAACTTTCATCTGGACCTTGTTCACATCCTCTTTTTTTTTCGTTGAAAGCATTAGCTTACCAGTCGTATTAAAAAGGTTTAGATAACATGTCTTGTTAGATGATTCCCCAAAATAAATATCAAGATAATTTTTGGCTGGATTAGGGTAAACAGAAACCCCTTCCATTGCTTTTTTTGTGGCGATACCATTAGCCAACAAACTAGCAACATCGATATTATCCCATCTGGCAAGAGCCTGGTAGGATCTAACGCCAATGGCACCTGTGGCAAAAGAATTATCTACATGCTCAAATTTAGGGGTATCCATATCATCTATAAAAACTTTAATATTTGCCCCTTGGGCAATAACTCTAAGTTGATACCAATTATTTGGAGTAATACTATGAGTAACCGTCTTAAGCATACTCCAATTACCATTTGCTTTTCCTAATACCACCTGATTATTTGCTGCATTTATACCTACATAATACCCACTATAATCATCGGCACCAAGTGATAATCTATTCGCTCTGAAAATAACACCACCATCGCCAGTATCACCTACTTGTATTTTTACATCGTAAGTGAAATCAGAAAATGAAGTGGATGATTGTACCGATTTTGTACCGGGACGTCCTTCAACATTAGTAGCCACATATTCGCCGTTTTCTACAATTAAACTACCGCTATAGTTAATCCATCCTTTTTGATCGCCATCCGAGAAATCATCTTTAAACCTTGTGGTTTCAAGTGATGGTGTGCCAATAATTGGCAGGCAAGTTGCCCTTATATTTTGAGCTCCAAAGGGTACTAACTCCACATTCTGGGTAGCTGCCGCAGAAGTAACCGGACCATAAGGTGGGTCGCATGCTACCAAACCGTTAAAAGAATACTGCCACGAACTTAGTTTTTTCGCTCCTACTATTAATTTAACAGGTGTTGAAACTTGCACATAGGGGTTTTCGGGCATACTTTGTTTTGATACTTGAAAAGAATTTGCAGGATTAGCCTTATCTATCACGAGTGCATAGTTCCAAGCCGACTGAGGAAGGACTTCAAACTCTTTAAATCCATTTCCAAAATCAGTTCTCTCAACCCATGATTCTTCAATTTTAAGTGAATAAACTATAGGCCCGCGCTGCACACTTACCGACTTATTCAACTCATCATTAACAACAACTTCCATAGGAAATCCAAGTTCTATCTTGTCATTGTTGGACCAGGTTCTGTTTATCGAATAAAATTGACCGGAAACTACATTAGTTTGTACAACACCATTCACTTTAACCACTGGTGATTTGCACCACGTTGGTATTCTAAACTTTAAGGGAAAAGAAACAGATTGCGCTGTTGTTAATGTAAAAGTCAATATTTCGCCAAACGGATAGTTCGTTTCCTCTTTTACAGATACGGCAACATTGTTACCAACCTTCGCAGTTATATTGCTAGGGCCGTAAGCCATTACGGCCAAACCATTGTCATTTGTTGCTGCCCACATGTTTTTTACATAGTATGGCCATCCCATATGTAAGTTAAAACGACAACATCCGTACCCGGAAAATGCGCCGGGCATTAAACCATTATCATATTGCTGGCCAAAACCATGATTTCCATGAGCGCTTTTTACCTGATTGGCCTGCAAATAATACTGCAATCCCTTAAAATCGTTGGTTACACCTCCAGGCAATGCATTAAACGCCACTTTCTCCAATTGATCACCTATTGTTGCATCGCCCAGTATCATCTGTGCTGTTTCGCAACTTTGCATCTGCTCTACAATACTACACATCTCTAAACCTGTCATTGCAGATTTACCTCCCAGCATTTCGTTACCCGATTGCATACCCATAGCTTGCCCGTGATCACAAAAAAGATGCTCACGGCCATTTACAAAAGCATTTTTATCTGCTTCGTCTCCAGACTTTTGGTAATAAATAGCAGGCATTTTCATTCCTTGGGGCACATTAACATTGTGCTTGGGATAAAAATCGGTGCCAAAATTTGCAAACTTGTTATTGGTTAGTATGTCTGTCCAATCAAAAGCTTGGGTTTTTAACTTATCTGCCAGTGTCAACAAAAAAGCATCGCCGGTACGATTATATAACCAGAATATAATTTCGATATTATCACCGGCTCGGGTTTTTGCCCAAGTATGTAAAGGTCGTCCATCCAGATTTGCCAGTTGATACTGAAAATACTTTGTGAAGAAAGGAATAACCCTTGCATCGTTTGTGGCTTCATAAAAATCGCGAATGGCATAAAGCATAGGCATACGAGCCCACCAATCGGTGTTATTGGGCGGCCCAAAGAAACCATTGGCCGACTGACTATTTAGTGACCAGTTAATCCATTTCTCGGATTTTGTAATTAAAGAAGCATCTCCTAAAGTATAAGCCAAAGGCACTAAACCTTTTACATAATAAGGAGCCCGCTCCCAACTATCACCTGAGCCACCGAGCCAATCGCTACCAGGCCCTAAATCAGAGGCTCCGTTATATAATATTTCGGAAAAGCCGGTTAATCCTTCGTTTTGCAACTGCAATTGTTTTAGCAACCAACCCTCGGCCTTTACCGAGCCCAAGGGCAAGGGACTAAACGGCACATCAATAAGAGGTGCACGATTTGTAATATAATTTGTATTTTGGGATAGTAGCCCATGTGGAATAAACAGCACACACGCTGTAATGAGAGACAAAGTAAAATTTGATAATTTCATAACTGTTTTTTATTTTAAATTAAATGCTAAACCTATTGACTCTCATGTATGAGTCAATTAATTAGCCACATATTATTGAAGGTACAGTAGTTTTTGCTGTGCATTGTATATTCCCTTATATTTCGCTCTAACAATATATATCCCTGAGTCAAAGGTCAAATCAGACACTTTAATTTCTGCTTTCAAGCTATCATTTACCTTTTGTTTGTAAAGCAAATTACCTGCAAGGTCAAGAATTTCAATCCCTTCAATGTCAGATTTAAGTTGAAATTTTAGCGAAGTATCTTTTTTACAGAGCGGGTTTGGATACATATTAAACCGCTCTTTTAAATAACTCTTAATACTATTGGCTACTTCTGTTTTAAAACTCCACACGTTTCCTTTTTTAATACCATCATCATTAACCTCATCCACTCGCCAATAATAAACTGTACCTTGCTCCAAATTATTTATTGTACAAGATGCTTCACCCTGACTAAATTTTAAATCAGATTCGGTTAAAGTTGCGTTAGTGCCAAAATATACTTTGTGCGTTTTAGAGAAGGTGCCCGGCAACCATGATAAGGTTACATTTGCATTCACATTATCAACTCCATTTACAGGCTTTGGGTTACAGGCTCTTGTGGTATCACTGGAAGAAACCAGCTTAACAATACCTGCATCAATATATTGACCACCTCCTTTTTGAATGCATTCAATAGCAATTGTATTAACCCCATTTATTAAAAGCGCCTTTTTAGCTTCCTGATGAATATTTTCAATCATATAATTAGATGTAAATCCAAATAAGGAAACAGCCCTAACGCCATTAATAAATACATGACAATCATCATCATGATGAATAGATAAAGCTAACTTTTCAATTTCATCTTCATTTAAATCTGTAAAACGAAATTGTTTACGCAGCCATATACTTCCCGACGTATTCCAAACAGTTCGGTTAACACTTCCGGGAGTTCCTGCCGATCCAAAACCAGCCATGCCACTCTTCCAATTTGTATCATTAAAACTCGATTGATTCCATCCATCTCCAGGGTTTATAGTGGTATATTTCCATGACTGCTCCTCACTAATAGAAGTAGGAACAACAGCTATTTGAGCAACTTCAAGATTGTTTATAATTTTTTCGTTAATACCTCTAAAAATATTAACATCCGTTTTAGGAATACGATCATAGGTTAACAAGCCATTTATCTCAGTTTCTAAATCAGTGATTTGAGTGTATATTGCAGCACTCAGGTCGCCATTTGTTTTAAGAGAAATTACCTGATATGCTAAACTTGAATAAATAGACACCAATTCCTGGGCACTAAAAGCATGATCTGGGTTTGAACGTGTTTCGCCCCACTGATGCCCCGGCACTTTATATACTATCCCGCCATATTCACCACTTACTGAAGCCTGATTGGGTTGAAATTCGCATAATGGAGCAGGATAACGATGTGCATCTATTACAGCACCTGCACTTACTGGCGTGGCCACCATTCCTCCACTTCCTTGATTTACCAAACGCGAGGGATCCAAGGACTGCGCTAAATCTACACGTCCTTTAGTATCAAACTGACCACATCCTTCGTTAAATAAAACCCACATAATAATAGATGGACTATTGATATGATTTTGTATCATGCGCGTCATTTCAAGTTCGTGTGCCATTTGATCAACGGTTACACCGTTTGGAGTATCATAAGAATTTGCTGATGGCATATCTTGCCAAACCAGAATACCTAATTTATCAGCCCAGTAATACCACCTTTGCGATTCAACTTTAAGATGTTTGCGGGTCATATTAAACCCAAGTGCCTTCGTTAATTCAATATCTGCTTTAAGCGCATCATCCGTTGGTGCTGTATAAAGGCCTTCGGGCCAATAACCCTGATCAAGCGGCCCCATTTGAAAAACAAATTTATTATTCAAAAATATTTTCGTTCTATTCCCTACCTTTTCCAATGAGATTTTTCTCATTCCGAAATAACTTGAAACTGCATCAATTACCTGCGCTTCATCGTTAATTTTTATATCTATATCATATAAAAAAGGTGAGTCTGGCGACCATAGTTTTGCTGATGGAATGTTCACTGTAAATGTTATATTAGCAGAACCTTCTGTTGTGCTTAACGTGTTTTGCCCATCCTTTACAACAGCTGTAACCGATTTATTGGAGGCATTTTCCATATACACGCTTACATATAATTTTCCAGCATCCACATCCGGAATTAGCTTTATATTTTTAATACTTTGTTCGGGTACAGGCTCTAACCAAACGGTTTGCCAAATACCTGTTACACTTGAATACATAGCACCTCCAGGAGCAGTGGTCTGTTTTCCTCTTGGCTGACCATAGTCTCTGGTAGGGTCGTAAACTCTCACTATCAACTCCTGCTGTTCGCCTTCAATTAGTTGATCCGTAATATCATAACTGAAGGAATCGTATCCTCCCTTATGAATTCCCATACTAACACCGTTAATATAGATTTCAGATTCCCAATCAATGGCACCAAAATGCAAAACAATTCGTTTTCCATCCCAGTTTGAAGGCACAGTAAACTTACGACGATACCACACTCTATCATAGTGCTTTACAACACCAGATAACGTTGACTCCACACAAAAAGG
>JAGXIO010000171.1 GCA_024635555.1 Saccharicrinis sp. | reverse complement strand
TCAGCATTGTTAAAACCCCACATCTTAATACATTGTGGCGAAAGATATTGTACATTACCCTTCAAATCAGTTATAGCTAACCCATCAGGTGAAGTAGCGATAATTTTTTTAAGTCTCTCTTCTCTTTCTTTTAATTCATTCTCTGTATTAAATTTACTTTCGCTGTAACGAAACAATACTTTTGCGACTACAAAACCCGATGCAATAATTACGAATAGAACTACACTTAACTGCGGACTTTTAAAAGCATTGTCGCCATGCAAAAGACTTTGACCCAAGCCAACAAGCAACAGCCATATTGTAACAGAAACAAAAATGACATACATTAATATTGTATTGTTCGATTGGGTTGCCGGTACAAATTGTAACCCTAATGCTTTACGCACCCATGCGAGCTCCAGAAAGGTGAGTGCAACAAAGGATAACAGTATTAAATTGATACTATCTTTTATAATAATGCTGTAAATAATATCCCTTGGCAGCCCTACAATTGCATTTTTGAACCCCAGAGACGGATTGAAAGAAAGCAAAGGATTAAAGAGCAAGCTGAAATAAAAAACGAATATGGCTATACAAACAGTAAGAATAATAATTATTCGTACGGAATCATTTTTTTGTTTGCACAAAAAGCATTTATCGTGAAATAATCCCAATAGGGAATAAACCCCCAGGTAAACTAAGGCTGTAGTTACATTAGTAATTCCATTATTGGGCCATAATAAAAAAGGGAAATATGCTCCGCCCGCTAAACCGGCAATAATACCGAACCTGCTGCCAAAAGCAATGGCGGTAACCATAGGAAAAATTAACGACCATGGAATACTTATATAGATTTCCCCTACGCTGGCCTCAATGCCAAATTGCGAAAATAAAAAGCCTGATATACCGGATAGTACGGATATTACTATCATTTTTTTTATGCTATAACCGCTCTCGAAGTTCATAGATTTTAATTTTATGTATCCTTACCCTTTCTTATTCTTCTGTTAATTTTGTTACCAACCTAGCAAGCGAATATCCCAGTCGTTAGCAGGATAATTTGTTTGCTGTACTTGCCTCGTTCTGAATAAAAAATTTATTTACTGCATTGTCGCAACGGTATTTCTCGCGACTGGTCTTTATGGTTTGTTTACGGTTGGTTGTTTTAGTCTATTCTGTTTCTTTTTGTCCTTTTTAAATCATTAATTATTAAACTCTATTAACAGTACCTGCTAGAGCGGCTGATGGAATTGAGCAATTTAGCTGTTTGTTCGGCAACTATAGACTGGTATATTTGGGACGCCAAAAAACGATGCTTAGGTGGTATGAGGTCGTATTTTTATTAGCTTATCAAACAATTCTGTTTTCATGATGTACTTATCGGCATTCCACGACGCATCTGCCTTTTCAATTTTTATCAATCCAAAATAGTCTAAAAACCGATCAAAGGTGCGCAATGAATAGCAGCTTGAAGAACTTGTTTTGTCGGCCGGATATTTATCCGGTAGCTCCTGTTCCAGCAAATGAGGAAATGCCTCTAAATATTTATCGGCATAAAATAAGTGGTGGCGTTTAGTGCTTCCATATTTATTCAATAAAATCAAAGAGAAGCCAAATCCTAACTGACCTATCCTATTGTCGCCATAGCGATCGTAATATGCCCAATTGAATTTACTGGTTATAGTGGTCAAAATTAAAACAAGTAATTTGTAATCATCCTTAATAATTGTCTCCGCTTTTTTGGTCAGGCTCAGTTTTCCGTTTCTCTTTTTTGTGAGTCCCATCATTTTGGCCAATATTCGGGTCAGATTAACAGTCATCGAATCACTCTCTTTGTAAAGCTGATATAATCCTGACTTAATGAAATCTTCCTCCAAGTATCCCTGATCATAAATATCTTTTACAATTTTGGTAGGTAAAAAACCTTTGGCGGTAAGTTTAATCTCACCTTTTTCCATCATCAGGTTCAAAAAATACTTCATCTGATTAAGCATCGGTACCTTTTTGTAATCGTTGTCGGATAGCTTTTGCAAACTTATGGGGCTACCTGAGTCGAAGGTGAAATCTATAACTTGATGCATTTCAGTTGGTGAGTATCCTTCAAATTTAGGAAAAGACCGATTGTTTTGCTCATTCATTATGTTGTTCAAATGTTTTTGTAAATCATTTAAATCCATGATAACCTATTTATTTCAAAATATTAACAAAGATACTTAAAATTACTAATGAGATTATTCAAGCTGTAGAAGCTATTTATTGCTATTATTGTACCTAGCCAATAAGGTGTATATAGCCCTATTGAAATAGTAAAACACGCATTCGAAATACAAATAAACGAATAATATATGTCTATTACGAAACAATCTAACACCTCCCCCAAAGCCTATTTAGGACTTATATTGATGACCAGTATTGTGGGTTTTTCATTTATATTTTTAAAAATTGGATTACGGTACGTAGGTGCCATGGATCTTATTGCTCATCGTTTTACGGCAGCAACTATTTCCTTGGTATTGTTATGGGTATTTGGCTTTATAAAAATCCCTCCTTTTAACCTGAATAAAGCCAAATCCTTATTCATTCTTTCTTTGTTTTATCCTTTGATGTTTTTCACTCTTCAGACTTTTGGGATGGAACATAGTACCGCATCCGAAGCAGGAATTATATTTGCCACTGTGCCCGTAATTACTCTCCTTGCTGCTCGTATTTTCCTGAAAGAAAAAACTACCATCCTTCAAAAAACAGGAATTGCATTGTCCATTGCTGGGATTCTGTTTATCATTTTAAATAAAGGAAGTCTATCGGGCGAAACTACGTTAATGGGTGTTTTGTTGTTACTACTGTCGGTATTTTCGGTAATAGCGTATTACATTCTGGGAAAGAAAATTAGTGTTAATTTTTCGGCGATGGAAATTACGGTTTGGATGACTATCCTGGCATTTTTGGTGTTTAACGGATGGAGCATAACAACTCATATCCAAAGCAATACGTTGAACCAGTTCTTCAGCCCTTTAGCTCAAAAGGAATTTCTATGGGCAGTTTTGTATCTGGGTGTTTTATCCTCTATGCTTACCTCCTTCCTCACTAATTTTGCACTGTCGCAAATTCCGGCTTCACAAATTGCAGTATTCAACAATCTTAGTCCGGTAATTGCCATAGCAGGTGGAGTTTTAATTTTGGGTGAAACGCTTTTTGAGTATCATATCATCGGAGGATTATTGGTTTTGGCAGGTGTGGCAATGACGGTATTTTTTAAATATGATAAAGAATAACACAGAATATGAGTGATAAATCAATTGGTATCGGTTAATTTGTGGCTGCACTAATTGGGTATGTTATTGGTTTGTTTCGAGAAATGGGCATCGATACCGGAAAATATGGGGGGCGTGAGCCGTTTCATGTTCGAGAGCGGCGATTGGGTTGCTCCTCACATCGTTGACAAGGCATTTTTGCTTAAAATAGAGTAAAAGAACATGTAAGTTTGCCTTAAATGCGAATGAAGGACTCGTAAATATTAACAGTATCCTAACCCAATAGACCGTTAGATTTTAGATAATAGACATTAGACTTATTTACAAACGCTATATTATCAAGGGGTTAGCGAAAATCGCGTAACTCATCAAAAGCCCTAACATTCAGATAGTTACAAAAATATAACGAAGTGTTGCTAACCTAAACAAGCCAAAAAGTATCAAGACACAAGTATCAAGATCCTCTATATAATAGATATGCAGCAATATTCTGCCAAAAATAATACAGATCTCACTGATAGGAGTCCAATACGCTATGGCAATTAATGGTTATAAAAAATCAATGGTATTTGTTGTTAGCCATATCACACGTAACAGGCTGAACATAACGTAATGTAATTTGGAAATTTACAACTTTAATCCCCGGCAGGTGGGGTTTGATATATATGTCTTGATACTTTAGAAAAATGAAAATATCCGTAGTTATCCCCGTATATAACGAAGAACACAATATTGCTCCTTTGGTGCAGCAGGTTTACGATGCCCTAAAGCCTTCGGAATACGAATTTGAGACCATACTTATAAACGACGGCTCGAGCGACGGCACTGTGGAGGCCATAAAAAAGAAGAAGGACAAAAATGTGGTGCTCATCGACCTGCGCAAAAACTACGGACAATGCCCCGCGCTCAAAGCTGGCATTGCTTAAAACTATTCCGCTTCGACGGGGTTTAATTCAACACCACATACTATTTATGCTTACTTTAAATTAAACAATGAACCAACCAACATTCAACCCACGAATTGCCACAACCGAAAAATCACCGATTTTCCCGTTGCACACGTCCTATTTCAAGTCGTTGAAATTTATCATTATATTAGTTGCTTTAAACCAACTACTTAACACCTCTTGTTCCAAAGAAATTTATCCTAAACAATCGTTTCTGAACATCAAAAACCAGACTGATAAGGATAAGCTAAAAACGTTCATGGAGGCGAGTAATAAAAAAATGATAGATACGCACAATACGAGTGCTGAAGAAATCATTAACACCGCTCAAAAATACCTTGGGGTACCTCATTGTATGGGTGGAACGACTATGAAATGCATCGATTGCTCTGGATTAGTGATGTCAGTTTTTGCCAAGCATGGCATTCAACTACCACATAACTCGCAAGAGCAGGCTCGATACGGTAAAATAATAGCCAGAATGGATGACCTTAAAGCTGGAGATATGGTCTTTTTTGTTAGATCATATAAAACAAATAGCTTAATAACGCATTCGGGTATTTATATCGGCGATAGTAATTTTATTCATACTTCTTCTTCAAACGGCGTTTCCATCACTTCATTAAACAGTCCTTGGTGGAATGAAAAGTTTATCTTCGGGACTAGGGTTTTTAATAATTCCTTGAAAGAGTAAAAGATTTTTAAATCAGAGAGACTATGGTGTTGATTTAAAAATAGATAATACCACTCGCAAATTAGAAAAGAGTCACGATAGTTTGTAATTTTAAACCTTTTCAAACCGTTGTAAAACATAATAACCGATACAGTAGTTCTTTAAAGGGCTGCAACTCGCTTCAACTTTTGTACAAATTGATAGGAAAGTGCGACGAAGTGGCCTACTTTTAGCAAGCTGAAAAAAATACTAGAAAAACGATGCAGACATTTATACACTACTTTTTACACTTTGTTTTTCCTTTCTTTATCGCATTTGTCTTCTTTAGAAAAGACTGGAAAAAAGTATATTTAATTCTGATAGCTACTATGTTAGTTGATTTAGACCATTTGGTAGCCAATCCAATTTTCCAAGCAAATAGATGTAGCATTAATTTCCACCTGTTGCATACATACTATGCTATGTCGATATATGTTGTTTTACTTTTTTTTCGTAAGCCTTTTAACTTAATAGGAATTGGATTACTTTTTCATATGCTAACTGATTTTAATGATTGTTTAATGATGTATTCTGGTTGCGAAGAATGTTTTGCAGATTCACCAGCGATAGAACTTTTAAAAGCAACTTCTAGATTACTTGGAATCTAATTTTCCGAATGATATAAACGAAAATTAATTCCGACAGTGGAGTATTTGATTACCTAAAAAGCAGCCAGATATACAACCATTTGCTTATTGGAGAGCAATGACCATTTACCGACAGATTACAACCTGCTTTGGGCCTGTGCCAAAAAGTGTCTGAATGCCATGTCTGCATTCTTAGAAAAATATGATACCCTGGATGGGTGCGCAAGTTGGCAAATTGGAGATAATTTGTATTTTTAAACTTTAGTTAGAACTTAGACCTGGGTATGTTGTAGTGCTGACAGGGTATATACACGCTCACAAATAATTAAAATAAATCACAAAAAGACCAGTAGACTATAACATTATGAGAAAGTTAGTATTCATTGCTTTGATGTTTATAAGTTTCATAAATTTATCATCGCAGAATATTGTTCAGTTACATCCAATGGTAGGTGATACTATTAATAGCACCGAAAAGATGGTCTTTTATCTTTTTTCTGAGATAAAGGATGGTGATTTTTTTCAAGGCATTATTTATTATCGAGATTCAACTAATCAAAAGGATTTATATTGGCAGATTCCTCTGGTAATTTAAGCCCTGAATTCAAACTGAATGCAGAACAGAGAAAGAAGTTGGTAAAGGATGCGAGAAGATATTGGAGAAAGAATGATAAGGCCGAAGATATTGGATTATGGGGAGTTGATAAGGCTAATTATATAAAAACATCTAGTCATTCTAATCTGCACTTTGATGATTGAAAATCAACAAGGCACTAACTTATTATATTAATTCCTTTTCTGATTTTATTGCTTGGATTGCAACTGCCATATGATTAATCTGCGCTCCACTAAAAACCTAAAAAACTTTTGTAACGAGGTTTTTGGGCTGTTTCAAAGAATCTGTCTCTATCTCAAAATCTATGATGCCTAAAACCAGTTCTTCCTCTGTAATTACATCCACTCTCCATCGTCCATCCATCGTGTTGCTTTTGTAGGTGTAGCCACGAAAACCATCATCTCGTCCCCCGGTAATATCATAACTGATGTTATCTAATACCTCCCATTCATTCGTTTGCGGATTGAACCATTTCCATCTATGAGAAACATTCTTTATTAAATCCGTGGGGGCAAATATGGACGAAAAAATATATACCGACTCTCCTGGCTTACATAAAAACTTAATGCGGTGATCACGCCAAAAAATATACCATTCATCGGTTTCGTAGCTAACATGGTAGTCGCCGTTTTCTTTGGTAACACTATGTGCAGCCAGTCCTGTTTCTAAGGCCAAGGGAACCGGAGGGATTAAATTGAAATAATAGCCTATGTTAATCACCAAATATATTCCCAACACAATCCCTAACATTTTTCTTTTTTTTATTTCGGCTCTGGTTGAAGGACTTACACTGTATATATAAACAATGAGTAAAAAGGTATTTGCCAAACTAATTATCCCAGAAACTAGAAAAATCGTTGTGTTCATTTTTTTAATCAACACCGGCAAGAAGAATGAAAAGAAGATAAAACTAACAAAAAAGTAAATACTGAACTGCAAGTACTTATTTGACAATCGTTTTTTAAACACCTCGTTTGCAAATAGTAAAAACAATAAAATCAGAAAAAACGACATGGTTTTAGATACCGAAACACTTCGCGAAAAATAGATGACAAATGCGCTTGAGAGTCCTCCAATAAAAAATTGAATTGCGAAAGGAAGATAGGCCTCAATGCGCTCAATAAAGGAACCCTTCCATTTTCCGTCATCACCCAGATTATACAGATATATACAAATGGTTAAGGATATCATGTAGGTGCATAATACGATGATATCATACAATCGATCTACTCGTCCTAGGGTTAATGAATCCCAGATAAATCCACTAATAAAAAAGAGAACGAGTAATGATTTTTGATACTTTTTGCTAAATGTTTTGAACCAACTGTTTCCTATCCGCATTTCATCTTCCTTTTTTTGCCAGTTCTAAAGGCACCTTTATAATTGGCTTTTTAGCCAAAGTACGTTTCAGTTTTATACAGACACCTTTTAGTTTGTGATTTTAAAATAGATTTCTGTAATCGATACCGCTTCTTCATCTGAAAATAAAAACAAATATAAACCCAATAAGAAATTATTCGGCCTGTTTACCGGCTGATTGGTTGACAGCTTATAAAAAATAAGGGTACGATATGAAGATCTCCAACTATATCGTACCCTGATAATCCACTAAGCGCCAACCGCTCCCGAAGAAATTAAACTATACGTATCGGGATATTGCTTCGCTCTACATCAGCTATTTGCCATCAGCTATCAGCTATCAGCTATCAGCCACAAGCTATTTCCTATACTTATTGGCCTGGGGCAAGTACGCTTTAATTTTTCTTATACGGGTATCGTCGGCAGGGTGTGTACTCATAAATTCAGGTGGTTTTTGTCCGCCGCTTTCCGCCATACGAGTCCAGAAGGAAACGGCACCCTCGGGATCGTATCCGGCCATAGCCATAAACACGAGCCCCATTTTGTCTGCTTCGGTTTCATGTTGCCTGGAGAATGGCAGCGACACGCCGAATTGTGCTCCCAAACCAAAAGCTGTCATGTACAATTGTTGGGTTTGTTCGGGCTTTTCCTGCAAAGCCACTTGTAAGCCTGCCGCCACTGCCTGCATGCCCATTTGCTGGCTCATACGTTCGTTACCGTGACGAGCTACAGCATGTGCAATCTCATGTCCCATCACCACAGCAATACCATTTTCGTCTTGGGTGTAGGGTAAAATACCGGTATAAAAAACCACTTTTCCACCGGGCATACACCAGGCATTTGGGGTTTCATCTTCAACCAAGTTAAATTCCCAACTATAATTTGCCACTTCGCTACTCAAACCGTTACTGGTCATGTACTCCTCAACAGCTGCCGCAATTTTACTACCTACCTTTTTTACCAAGGCGGCCTGCTCTTTATTGTTCGACAGCTTGGCTTCTTTTAAAAATTCGCTGTAATTGGTTAAACCCATCTCAGCCATTTGCGATTCGGGGAACAAGTTTAATTGTGAACGACCGGTAATGGGCACTATAGAACATGCTACGAACAAGGAGGCCACTACGAAGGACGCCAATATCTGCTGCCAAAAATTTTTTATATTCTTCATTGTCTTTATTTTTCTTATTATTACAAATGTAAAGAATTTAATTACACGCCATCCCATTTATTTTTAAGTATCGGTATTAATTGTTCAGCCATAGTATTTTATGCCTAAGCATGATTAGTTTGACTTCGAAACAAGGCTATATGGTTGCTTATGGTTCAATGTCCGTTTTCATCCAATAAGGATCTTCTTCCGCCTCATCGTCTTCATGGTTTTCATCTTCCAAAGGTGATTTTGGGCGCTGTGGACCTTCATTTTTATAAAGCACGGCTAACAATATGCCTGCCAAACCGCCCCAAAAATGACCCTCCCAGGAGTATTGCATGTTTACTTTAAGCGGAAATGCGCCCCACACAAGACTCCCATAAAAAAATATAACCAGGAATGATATAGCTATCAGGCGTATGTGACGACGTATGATACCGCTGACAGCTAAAAAGCCTGTGAGTCCATATATTATTCCACTTGCTCCTATATGCCACGAATCGCGAGCCGCTAGCCACAATCCTACTCCACTTAACAAGTATATTAAAAAAAATACCTTGTAGGCTATCTTATTGTAAAAGTAAAATAAGGTGACTCCCAAAACAAACATGGATACGGAGTTGGAATATAAATGCTGCCAGTCGCCATGTATCAATGGAGATAACAATATTCCCCATATCCCTTCTTTAGTTAGTGGCCGAACGCCATATTCGGCAAACGATACGCCCTCTAATGACTCAATAAGCTTTATGGTAAAAACAAGCACCAAAAAAAAGGATGGGAAGATAAGACTGTGCAAAAAACGTCTTCTTTCAATGGGAATATGTGAACCTAGTCCTTTCAATATAAATAAGTATTAAGTAGCAAGATAAAAAGTATCAAGATAAAATTATAAAGTATCAAAGCCTGATACGACCACCTTCGGCCTGCGTGCAAATAAAGCAACAATAACGAGGCATTTTAACCCCATCCACATGAAATTTACAGGTTATTTGTTCAAAAGTAACAATATCCTCTTAAATAATTATAAATTAAAGAAAGCTCACCACAAAGTGTTCATTAAACTATACTTTTGTGTTTTTGCTGATTTCTATGCTCAAACGTTTCATCACAATGTCAAAAATCATCACAAACATCAGGCAGAAAGCTTGGTATCAGTCTTTTATAAAGAAACTATGGCAAAACCCAAACCGGCTTACGGCTAGCAAGGTAGTTATTGCCATGGCTATTCAAGCCCTACCGTTTATAATTTTGGGTAACCCATACCTGGTTGTTACCTTATCTTTGGGAACGGTGGCAGCAGCCCTTTCGGAAACCGATGACCACCCTCGTGGACGAATGAAATCGCTGATTATTACTCTTATCAGCTTTGCTATAACCACGGCTTCAGTTTTTGTGTTAAAGCCCTATCCCATTATTTTTGGCATCGGATTTATCGCCTCCACCATAGTTTTTGTTCTTCTGGGTGGAATCAGCGAGCGCTATCGAGGCATCACTTTTGGAGCCATACTAATTGGTATATACGCCATGCTAACTTATCGCGTGGATTATGAATGGTATAACCAAGTGCTTTTTTTATGCACCGGCGCACTATTTTATGGTCTTTTATCCCTGTTATTATTGTATCGCAAACCTTGGCGTTTGTTAGAAGAGCAATTGGCATCGGGTTTTATGGCTTTGTCTGATTATCTGGAAGAAAAAGGCAAGGATTTTTCGCAGTGCAAGCATCAACAAACCAATAAACAGAGCATTTTAAATATTCAGGTAGTAACGGCATTAGAAAAGTGTAAGGAAGTAATTAACATATATGGTCAGGAGGTGAAATCCCAGGAGGAACTCATCCCCTATCTTCAACGGTTTATGTTGTTGCAAAGTTTGCACGAACGCGCAGCATCGGGGCATGAGCAATATGAAACATTGAGTGAAAAAGAGGAATATATAGGGCTTTTAAATGGGTTTGCAGAGTTGTTTCATCAGTTATCGCACGCCACCAAATTGCTGGCCGAAAACATGCTCACTGGCGAACCTTACCAACATCCTGTTGCCATAGGTTGGATAATAAATGCTTTGGAGTTTGAATTGGAAAAAATACCGAATCACGATCGTCAATTGATTGAACTGCTACTTCACAACCTTGCACGTTCGCATCAGTCACTCAACAACTTAAATGTGCCCGAAAAAAGCACCTCGATACCACGTTTGAAGCAGGACGAACGCAGTACCTGGCAACGCATCAAAGATCAATTGAACTGGAATCATCCTCGATTAAGATATGCTATAAGGCTCAGTGCTTGCTTTTTGGTGGGCTACATATTGATACAGTATTTAAAGTTAGATAATGGCGAATGGATACTCCTCACCTCTTTGTTTGTGAGCCAACCCACCTACAGTGAAACCAGAAAGAAACTGCTACAACGTATAGCAGGAACGCTTGCAGGTATTAGTCTGGGTATTTTAGTGCTCCATCTTCTCCCCACACAAACCGGACAATTGGTTCTACTACTGGTAAGTGCTTATAGTTTTTTTTATTGGCGCGTGTCTAACTATTCCTATGCCGTTGTTTTTATCAGTATTTTCGTTTTGGCCGGAAACCAGTTGATATCCGTTCCATTTGGTAATGTTTTTATACCTCGCATCATAGATACTCTTTTGGGAGCATCACTATCCTTTTTGGCCATCCGCTTTTTATGGCCTAACTGGCAGTTCAAACGCATACCGCAGCTCTTGGCTGCTGCCCTGCAAGGTAATGCCGCCTATTTTAGGCAAATAGTAACCAGCGCCAATAGCAATGTGGATGATGATTACGAATACCGACTTGCCCGCAGGATGGCACATAAATCGGACAATGCGCTTACCTTGGCGTGGCAAAGCATGCAGGTAGAACCTAAAAAAAACAAGCCGCTGATGCAGCAGGCTTTTACGCTCACCTATCTTAACCATGCCCTGTTATCCCATTTATCTGCTCTTGGAGCACTAAACCAGGACAGGAGTTACTTTGCACTCACCATGGATGTGGACAACAATATAGAAAGCGCTCTTAATGAAACTGCACTAAATTTGATAGAAAACCCCAATACGCTAAGCAACAACACTTTAAAGCCTGTTTTAATGGAGCTTAAAAATAGGATAGACCAAAGCCCGCCAAATAGCAAACAACAGCATTTGCGCCTCATTTACAACATTGCCGCTGTAAGCAACAAGCTGCTGCGCGAATCGAAGGCGGTTAAAGCCGCATCCATCTATCCTGGATAAGCCAGAGAAGTATTAAGTATCAAGACCTAATCACTTGAAAAGTAGATATAACTATCGAACCAAAAGTCTAATATCTAATGTCTATTATCTAACAATCTATTATCTAACAGTCTATTAAAATAAACCTATCGGAAAATGTGAAACCACCATTTTGAGGTAGATTTATATTTTTGAAGTGCTGTTACGGTTGTATGGCAACCTGTTTCAACCAGCTCTTGTGCGCAAAAAAAATCAAACATACCACATGTTTCGCTCGAAATTTCAATTAATATGTCGGGTTTATGCATAGCAAGCGCCAATTGGGTATTGCGATCTATCAAAAGATTTACGGTTTTGTTTATCAGTTCAAAATATCCTAGGGCAAGTTTATCTTCCGATACCTTGCTATTGTTGAAGTGTAAATGAAAACTGCTCAACATTTCCTGATATTTTGATTGTGGGTTCTGTGTTTCCTTTTCAGACAACAACGGTTTACCCTGAGCAGTATTGGCGTTCACATTTACTGCAATCAATATATCATTGGGCACTCTTTTTACACATTCAAGAGGCAGATTGTTTATCACTCCACCATCCACCAATAAAACACCATCCTTTTCAATCGGAGTAATTACCGTTGGTATCGCTATAGAAGCACGCAAGGCTCCAAATACGCTTCCCGAATTAAAAACCACTTGCTTTTTGTTAATAATATCCGTTGCGGTGGCCACAAATGGTATGGGTAGGTCTTCAATATTTTCATCTTCGATAAATTCCTTCATTTTATTAAACACCCTGTCCCCTTTTATTAATCCTTGTTTGCTAAAGCTTAGGTCGATAAGCTGAAAGATTGTCTTCTTGTCCAAGGTGAGCATCCACTTTTTAAATTCTTCCAATTTACCCAGTGCATACACCGCGCCAACCAAAGCACCCATCGATGTGCCGGCTATGGAAGCAATCTGATAGCCTTGCTTTTCCAGTTCCTCAATAACCCCAATATGGGCAATACCTCTTGCTCCTCCACCCGACAACACTAAAGATACTTTTTGTTTCATGTGTTTATAATTGATTTTTTTGCCACATAGCCTGCCCCGAACTTGATTCGGGGGAACTCGCCATTACAATCATTCCTCTTTGTGAGAAGCAACTCTCATAGCCTGCCCCGACCCTTCGGGGGCTTGTTTCATATAATAAGTTTTTATCGTTCCATAACTAACTATGAGTAAGCACATAAACGAGATTGTTTGAATATTTTCTATCGTACATTCATTCGCATGCGCTTTACCATGCAAAATTAACTACTTAAAACTTGAATTCACACCATTAATTACATTAACTATTGTTTTTACTTTTCAATTAAAAAAATCTAACTTAGCTCCGCAAATATTTAAAAATGAGCGATGAAAAATAAAATGGCCAAATTTACAATCGCATCATCTCTTAAACGATGGAACGATTCGAATATTGGCAAGCTAAATTCACAAGAAATTTATGAGCAAATATTAAAGCTCTGCATTTTACTTGCGGGAGTTGCCAGTATTGGAAACATAATACTGAAATTAGGAAACATCTTGATTATATCCACCATATTGATAACCCTGATTTTTGTTTTATTATATTACCTCTGTCATTTCAAAGGATATTACAAATCTTCGGTAAAAATTTTTATAGCCTCACAGTTTCTTATTTTAAATGTGCTGTGGTTAAACAATGGAGGGAGTTATGGCCCTACGCTGCTTATTTTTCAGGCATTTATTCCTATGTTTATTTTTTTTACAGAATTAAAAAATAAGCTTTTAATTGTTTTTGGACTTTTTGTCAACATTCATTTTCTGTTTGCTATCGAATATTTCTATCCCCACCTCATAATACTTTACCAAAGTCCTGTAGACCGTTTGTTTGACGCACTCGTAATTACCTTTTTATTCTTTATTATTGAAATACCACTATTATATTTTATCCAAAAGCAATTTTTTTCCCAAAGCCAAAAAGCCATTAATTCGGAAAAGGTAAAAAGTGCTTTTTTGGCCAATATGAGTCACGAAATCAGAACGCCCATGAATGCCATCATCGGTTTTTCGGAGCTTTTAGGCGAAAGTGAACTTGACGAGAGCACCAAAAAGCAATATATCGATATTATAAAGGACAATGGAAACATACTACTGCATTTGATAAACAATGTAATGGATGCCTCCAAACTGGAGGCCGGCATTGTAGAAATTCATAACAAAACAGTTAGCCTAAAGCCGTTTCTTGAAAGGTTGCACGCTTCACTTAAGCCGCAAATTCCGTCGGACAAAGAGGTGGTTTTAACGTGCCACGTGCCAGAGGAGTTGGAGGGTGTAATGTTTTATACGGATGAGTTGTTACTGTACCAAATACTATCAAACCTTGTTACAAATGCCATCAAGTTTACGGATAAAGGATACGTTAAATTCGGATTTGAAGCCTCCAGTACCGTTGATCCCGAATGGATCCAATTTTACGTAAGCGATAGCGGCAAAGGGATATCGAAAAAAAACCAGGAAAATATTTTTGAGCGTTTTAATCAAGGGCACTTTGATATGAAGAATAAGAAAGATGGGGTCGGGCTAGGATTATCTATCAGTAACGAACTTGCCAAAAAACTAAATGGGGTTATTGGCTTAGAGTCTGACGGAAAAACGGGGAGTACCTTTTACGTGACTATGTATTCGCATAAAAGTAAGCACAAGGATTCAGGTAAGAAAAACGGTAAAAACCAACTAATTAAGGCGAAAACATGCAATAGATTAGAAGAGTGCATGAACGTTAATTAATAACTACAAAATGTTAATGTTTTATTAGAGGCACTATTTAAACATAAAATATTTTGCTGAACCTTAAACCTTTTGATGGTCTTGTTGTTTTCCACACAACATATTAAACTAAACAAAATGAATAAAACAGATTTAAAAGTAACCTTTGCGGGTGGTCCAGTGACCATCGTTGGAAACCAAATTAAAGAGGGCGATAAAGCTCCTGATTTTACTGTATTAAACAACAAGCTTGAGCCCGTTAAACTCTCAGACTTCGATGGTAAAGTTAAGGTTATCGTAATTTATCCTTCCATTGATACCGGGGTGTGTGCTAAGCAAAACCGCCACTTTAACCAGGAGGCCAACAAACTGAAAGATACCGTTGTACTTTCCATATCCTGCGACCTGCCTTTTGCGCAAAAACGCTTTTGTGCAGCCGAAGGCCTGGAAAACATCATCACCCTTTCGGATCACAAGAACCTTGATTTTGGCAGCAAATATGGTTTTGTGATTGAGGAATTAAGATTGCTGACCCGTGGCACCGTAATTATTGACAAAAAAGGAACGGTAAAATATGTGGAGTATGTACCCGAAATTACCGACGAACCTAATTACGACAAAGCACTAAAAGTGGCCAAAGGATTGGTTTAGAAAAAGGAATTTATCTAAATAAATAAGCAAAAAGCTGTTTGACTTGGGTCGAGCAGCTTTTTTTATTACAGTTGCCTATTTACCGAAGGGCAAATCTACACCCTTATCTTCTTCACCGCGCACATACTTATCAATAACAAGCGAAACAACTGCATCCCCAGTTACATTTACCGTTGTACGCACCATATCTAAAATACGGTCAACCGGCAATATAATAGCTATCCAGGCGGGGTTTAAACCCACGGAGTTCAGCACTACCATTAACATTACTATTCCGGCACTGGGTATGGCAGCAGAACCTATGCTGGCCAAAGTGGCGGTGAGCACTACCGTTAGTTGTTGCATCAAGCTTAGGTCTATCATGTGCATCTGCGCCAAAAAAAGCACAGCCACAGCTTGATACAAACTGGTGCCGTCCATATTAATGGTAGCCCCGATGGGCAATACAAAGCCGGCCGTTTTTTTATCAACACCCAAATTTCCCTCCACACATTCAATGGTTACTGGCAATGTGGCTGCACTGCTGCTGGTTGAAAATGCCAATGCTTGTGCAGGACTAATCCCCTTTAAAAACTTTCGGAATTTAAACCTAGGCACTAGCATCCTTAGCAGAACAGGATACAACACAAAGGCCATGAACACAAGCCCAATTAAAACTGTGCCTGAATACCAAGTGAGACCTTTGAATATTTGGACGATTTTTGCCGGATTGTCCCCTGCAATATCGTTTACCACACCTGCCATTAGGGCAAACACGAAAAAAGGTGCTGCTTTCATGATAATATCCACCATCTTGATGAAAATATCCGAACAGCCTTCTACAAACGAGATAACCACTTTCCCTTTTTCAATGGGAACATAGAGCAACGACATGCCAAAGAAGATGGCGAAAAAGATAATTTGCAACATGGAGCCGTTACCAGCCAAAGCATGGAAAATATTTTGCGGCACCAAATCCACCAAGGCCTGCAAAGGCCCCTCATTTACACTGGGCTTCAATACTTTAATAGCCTCCTCCTCTACCCGATTTTTTTGCGCAAGTTTCGTTTTTACAATGTCCTGATACTTGGGATCCTGGGCATAATGCACACCATCCTTTATTTTTATTTGCTCGTGCATAGCCCACAGCTCGTACGAAATACGATTTTCGAGTCTAACCTCATCCGACAATGATTTGCCGGGTTCAATAGTGTTTACCAAAAGCAAACCAATGGACACGGACAAAATTGTGGTAAGCAAATACATTCCCAAAGTACGAATGCCCATCTTGCCTAAATCTTTAGGACTTCCTAAACTCACAATTCCGCTGATAACCGAAAATATAATCAGAGGAATAGCAATTAGTTTTAATAGATTGATAAAAATCTTACCAAAGGGATCAATCCATTCCCGAGTAAAATCCTGCCATCCCATCCAACCCGACAACACAGCCCAGGCTGCACCCAACAATATTCCGATGACTATTTGTACATATAATGGAATTTTCTTCATAGTTAGAGTGAGAGATTAGAGGTTAGAGATTAGAGGTTAGAGATTAGAGGTTAGAGGTTAGAGAGAGGTTAGAGCTTGAGGTTAGAGATTTTGAGTTCTGAACGCTCTTCTATTAGCTATTAGGAAACTACTATCTTCCAACTCAACATCCCGCCACCCAACTTTTAATTCGGCCGGGAAGCTATCTGCCATTAGCCATCAGCTATCTGCCACTAGCCATCAGCTATCTGCCACTAGCCATCAGCCATCAGCCACTAGCTACGAATACATCTTGTTCATGTATATCATATCCACCATCACTATGGCGGCCATAGCCTCAACAATTGGCACAGCACGAGGTAAAACACATGGATCGTGACGACCTTTTACCGTACTGGCCACCTCCTCACCTTGTTTGTTAACAGTGTGCTGTTCTTTTAAAATAGTGGCAATAGGTTTAAATGCAACGTTCATATACACATCCTCGCCATTGGTTATTCCGCCCTGTACGCCACCCGAACGGTTTGTTTTGGTGCGCACCCTGTCGCCGTCCATGTAAAACTCGTCGTTATGCTCTGAGCCTTTGATATCGCAGGCTTTAAAACCCATGCCGTACTCAAATCCTTTAACTGCATTGATGCTTAGCATGGCCTTGCCCATTTCGGCATGAAACTTATCGAACACGGGCTCGCCCAAACCTACCGGAACATTTTTTATCACGCAGGTAATCACCCCTCCCACCGAATCTTTATCTTGGCGAACCTGATCAATATAGTCAATCATCCGCTGCGCCACCTCGGCATCGGGGCATCGAACCATATTTTCCTCGGCTTTTGCCAGATCCATTTCTTGATACGATTTTTCTAGCTTGATGGCTCCTACTTGCGAGGTGTAAGCATTTATCTGCACCCCATATTTTTTTAATATGAGTTTGGCAACAGCACCTGCCACCACTCGTGCCACTGTTTCGCGTGCCGAGGAACGGCCTCCTCCACGATGATCGCGAATACCATATTTTTGCTGATAGGTATAATCGGCGTGCGAAGGACGGTACACATCCTTTATATTGCCATAGTCATTAGAGCGCTGATCGGCATTCCAGATTAAAAAGCCCATGGGAGTTCCGGTGGCCTTGCCATCCATTACGCCGGATAGTATCTCTACCTTGTCTTTCTCGTCGCGGGGTGTGGTAATGGCACTTTGTCCCGGGCGACGACGATTGAGTTCAGATTGAATAAAATCTAAATCGATATCCGTTCCCGGCATAACACCCTCTATTACACCGCCTACGGCCTTCCCATGTGACTCTCCAAATGAGGTCAGTTTATAAAAATTTCCGAATGTATTGCCTGCCATGTTTTTAGATTAAAAGATTATTAGATTAGAGATTATTAGGTTGTTAGGTCGATAGATCGTTAGGTTATTAGGTTGATTAGCTATCATTAATACATGATGGACAAACAAACCCCAAAAATAAAAAATAGATTGGTTAATGGAGCAGGTTTGATGCAAAGAACGCTTTGTTTTTTTCTCAAACGCAAAAAAGCCTGCTCTCCAAAAGAACAGGCTTTATATTTTGAGCGGTAAAATTGGTAAGGTATCTTTACTTTACCAACTTTCAACTTTTTAACTTTCAACTAAATTATTAGCAACCGCAGCCACCCGAACCAGAACCGTCGGAACCACAAGAACCGCTTTCGCATCCTACTTCTTCTCCGCTTCCGCTTCCACAACCACATCCTGAGCCACATCCACCACCACCAACGGCAGCCATCATTTCGGATTCACTAGCTTCGCGCACTTCTTTTACCGAACCTGCAAAATATAAATCATCACCAGCCAATGGATGGTTAAAGTCCATGGTTAAATTTTCGTCATTTACATCCAGTACAATGCCGTTCAAACGGTTTCCCTGAGCATCTTGCATGGGCACCATGTTACCAACTTTAATCAACTCTTCGTCAATTTTTCCGTCAACTTCGAAAATGTTTTTTGGAATTTCAACTTTAGCTTCCGGATTTACATCTCCGTAGGCCTCCTCGGCAGTTAATTTAAAGCTAAAGTTATCGCCCGATTTTAGACCTTCTAACTTTTCTTCGAACATTTGAAGCATACGTCCTGTACCAAAGATAAACTCTAATGGTTTTTCTTCTGGCGTTTCTTCAACTATCTCCCCTTCAAATCCTTTTAATCTTAACACGTACGAAACGGTTACGAACTTATTTCTTGAAATCTTCATATGTTTGTTTTTAAAAAATTCAGCTTAAATTAATTACGATGCAAAGAAAGGTAGTTTTTTAGGAAATGCCAAAGTAATTACTAAAAAACCCGCTCTCTCTTTTGTATGTTTTTCCAAGCGTTACACTATGTATTTTAATCTATTGCATTCAAAACGCCGTATTCCGTTGAATACTGCATCATCTGAGTGGTGTAATCCGTTAAATAATTTACCACCACATCTTTAATTTTATTGTCCTTATAAATTGGAACAAGGTTAGGGTTCAAGAATCCGGTAAATGGTGGCACTTTCAATTTTTCGAAACGTTGCAATACCTCCTCGTGCAATTCCCGATTTATATTAACACCTAAAGTCTCCACAATGTTCTGTGCCGATGCAAAATCACCTTCCGATTTTATCCGTTGTATCTCTCGAAGCAACTCTCCAAACAATTTATGCAGTGCTTCAAAATCATTTATTCTGAAATAAGTCTTCCTGTTTTCAATTACTTTTTCAATCACCTTACCTTTTCCTGCTTCAAACGCCCATGCGGCTATAAGCTGTCGGTTACGCATGTGAGCCTGCTCTATTTTATCGCCCAACTTAATGCGGGTAATCTGCGTTAAAAGTCCGTTGCGGATATATGCATTGTAATGCGCCTTGGCCGCATCGAGACTTGGCAAAAGTCCCAGCTCAATCATTTTTGGGTTGTACATAAAGTACAGTCCACATAAATCGGCCCGAGCCTCTTCGATCACGGAGCCATAATTTTTGAGTGCTTCCGCACTTATGCCGGGTAACATTTTACCCGAACCATGGCCTATGCACTCGTGCAAGTGGGTATGCAGATTATCAGAAATAGCACCATATTTTTTTTCCAGAGCAATTTCCTCTTTCGATAATACAAATTCCTCGGCAAAACCTGTACTCAACGATGCTTTGTGATGCGAATTGGAAATATTAATCAGGGTAACCGACTTGGAACCATACTCTTCCCGAATCCACTCGGCATTGGGCAAGTTAATACCCAGCGGACTGGCCGGGTAACAATCGCCGCCCAGCATAACTGCGTTTATTGCTTTTAGGGAGATTCCGGTTATCTTCTCTTTTTTAAATTTTTGATGTGTAGGGGAATTTTGCTCAAACCAATCGGCATGATCGGCAATGATGGTTGCTTTGCGTGTTTCCTCGGTATCAATCCATTGCACCACGCCTTCCCAAGTGGCTTTTATACCCAGCGGGTCGCCGTAGGTTTCGATAAATCCATTGATAAAATCAATATCGCCCTCAAGGTTAGATAACCATTTGATACAAAAATCGTCGAATAAATCCAGTCGGCCGGTTTTATAAAACGCAATCAATAATTCGATACTCTCCTTTTGGGCTGAATTTTCGACATACAACAGCGCTTGTTTTAAATGATGGTTGATTGCTGTTAAAGCCTTTGCATATAGGCCTCTCTCGGAATACACCTGCTCCTTGATGGCTCCGTTTTCCTTTATCAGTTTGCTGTTTAAGCCAAACGATAGTTTCTTATTGTCAGCGTTTTCTTTTTGTTTCCGATAAAACTCTTCTACTTCGTTTTGGTTAGGACCTTCGTAAAAGTTGTTGGCCGAGCCTTGCACCAAATCAGTACTTGTGTTCATATTCACCCTTTTAGAAAGGAAATTCGCATCAAAAACTAATCGTTGTAACAGGCGTTTGTTTTCTGGGGTAAGATGTTGAGAGGTGAGCTTACCCATGCCAGATTTTAGTTTTTCTATCCAGCTTTTAAAAGAATCGAGTGTAAAACCTGGCACAAATTTATCAGTGCTGTAATGGTGGTGCGGACCACTTGCAAACCATACTTTTTTAAGATATACCACAAAATGATCCCACTCCTCCCCTTTATCCTCTAAAAGATAAATTGCTTCCAACACATCGCGCAACAGCAAATTGTGTTTCCCATGCTGATCCCATAAAATATCTCTACCCGTAAGTGTGGCTTGACTTAAATAATAGATAAAAAGCTTTTTATTTAAATCGAGATGCTCAAATTCCGGAACCTCAAAGCGTAATATTTTTATGTCGTCAAATTTGTCTGCTAGTATTTCCATTGGTATATTCTTCATTACAAGAGTAGTATCCGATAACGGATAGTGAATTTTTCAGTTTACAAAAAAGTTTTGCAACGTGTCTGATTGCCATTAAAACAATTTTTATGGTTTTGCCCGTTTCAGTTTAACCGAGTATTTTAAAAGGATTTAAGATTTTTAAGCCCTCGATTCTTTTAAAATCTTTTTCGTTATTGGTAATAAGTGTTAGGTCATTTGCCAAGGCAGTGGCTGCAATAATAGCATCTGGAGTTTTAACTATCTTGTTCCGACGTATGTTCACGCAATTTTCTATAACATGGGGTGTAATATCAAAAATGATACTATCCACAATAAAATCTTTTACCCGTTGTTGCTTAACAGCATCCGTTTTCCAACACAGCAGTTCAATTTGCGAGATAACCGAAAGGTTAGGCACAGCATCTATAACCGTATCCATAAATTGCAAACCAGTTTCAGGAAGTGAGGCGGAGAAATAATCGGAAATAACATTGGTATCAATTAAATATTGTTCCATTCGCTGCGCATCTGGTTTATATGATCGTTTAGTTGTTGTCCTTCTTCTTTGCTAATAAAACCCCTGTATTTATCGGATAATTTAGTTTGTACAGGTATCATATTTTTTTTCAAAACCTTTATTATATGCAGTTCTTCCAATTCGCGTAAAAGCCCCTCAGCTTTTTGGTTGGTTAGCTTAATAAGCATCGTATTGTCCATATCTCTAAATATTTGTTGTTTCACAGAATATTGTTTTGTTGTGTCCCATGCCTCTACTCTAAGTTCTTTTGCATCTTTTTTCTTTTTAGCCCACAATCCTGCGGAGCTAAAAAAATCATATTTGGCAGAAGCCTGTTTCCTTTTAACCATCTTCAATATAATTAAACCAATCTCTTGTTAAAAATAGAACAAAATGGAATCATTACAAAATAATAACATTGCCAATCATGAAATTAGTGTTTGTTTTCATTTGTATATTTCAAGGGTAGAATATCTATTTTTATTAGTTCGTTCCCGGGTTAAAAACATCAATATCCTTGGTAAGTACCCATTTTTCCTTATCAAAAACATAGGTATCGTACGAAAAATCGGGACCGTAGAACCTTTTGTTTTCCGAGTACATGCTACTGGGCGGTGCCAGGTGATCCAGCACAATCCTTTTTTTAGCCTTATCGTAGCGCAGCATCATATTGGCAGTTGCACTATACTCAAAAATCAAGCGTTTATATAGATACCTGTCTTCCTGAAAAACACTATGTCCAAATCGAACTTGCCCATTTCCTATAACCATTAAAGGCTCTACCACTTTTTTCTGGGTCATTTCGTTATTGGGTTTATATCCCAATAGGAGATAATAAGTCTGTTTGCTTTTATCTTTCACCTCAATCATATCGTAATAAATAGCGCCATACCAACTTTTGTTTGTTAAAACCGATCGCTCGGGCGAACGTATCTTGTCGGTATTATCCTTTAGAATAGACACTTTAACATCATTTTTTGCTTTTGCAAGCACTGCACCATAAAAATTATTGGTGGAGTTTGGCATTCCTACGTTCCATGTACAAACCTTTACATTACCATCCTCCGAAATTAATGTTGACATTCTTTTTATTCCTTCAAATCTGTCACCAAACAACTCAGGATTATCCCAAAGTATTTGCATTCTGTCCATGATAGAATCATTTAGCGAAATGCGTTCCGCTTCAGTCTGTCGCTGCATTAACTCTTCAAACTGACAAATAACCGCCACATCGCAATATTCCTTATAGGTTTTTTCTTCGGCTATAAACGAAAAGGTTAAGGGGTATAAGTCGAGCTGCTCGTGCTGTTGACGTGACAGATGCAATTGCAGTTCCCCACTTCCTTTTTTTACATGGTTACCTACTGTATCGTCAAAACCGTGCAATACTTTACGTTTGTTTACATCACCATAAAGCACAAACCAATCTACCCTATAAATAATACCATTTGCAAAAGTATTGAAATAATACAAGCCATATTTCGAATCGCTCGAGTTGGTTGTTTTTATGTGCAAATCATCGTTAGTACCTATTGATGTGCCGTTTAACTCGAGGTATTGTGCAAATTTAGGGGCAAATTCTGTTAGCTGGTACTTTTTTTCATTGATATCTTCTAAGTCCGAAATGGATTTTGCCTTTTGTGCATACGCCTCCAAATTATTTTGAGCGCCAACCTCAAAAAAGAATCCAAACATTAGCAAAAATAAAACCTTACATATGTACATTGTTATATATTTTAATATCTTTGTTTTTTAACTATTTATAATGGCGAAATTATGAAGATTTGGGAGAAAATAAAACAACAAAGTTTAAAACGTATTTTATTGGGTGTGCTATTGGGTGCTGTGGCCGGCTACGCGTATTATTATTTTATAGGATGCAACTCAGGAACCTGCGCCATTACCTCCAACCCCATCAATAGTGTTTTATATGGTTCGTTTGCAGGCTTGGTGTTGGTTTTTAAGTGAGTTTTTAAGTTTGTGAGTTTAAAGTTTTGAGTTCCCTCCTAATTAAACTTCGGGCGGCGGGATGTCGCATTGCTCCGTTTGAGTTTTGGGGTTCAGGATTAAAACATTAAAGTGATGTGGATAAGTTGATTTATGCATTTTAACATACATATACACTAGGTTAATCAGGTTCAATACCAACCCTTCCTTTTATCAAGAAGTTTTTATTGTAAAAAAAAGTATCTCTTGGTGCTGCAAAAATATATCTATACTCATCTGTTGAAGTAAATGGTATTGGAACAAAATAATGGACAATAACTGGACTATAAGGCCCATTACCCTTACCCGTATATATTGTATAAGTGAATCCAGCATTATATCTTCCTTTTCTTAATCTATATGCATTCCAATGAAAATTACGGGCTCCTAAAGGATAGTAAAACTCATTAAAATCACTTTTTTTAGAAGCCGTTGAATTAGAATCTGGGATTTTAAAATCAACATATCTGTGATGTAAACATTTTTGAAAATCAGAGTACTGAAAAGTGTTTTGAACTTCCTCTACAATTCTGGTACAAGCGGCAACTGTATCTATAACAACAATAACTTCATTTATAGCATATCCCGACCAGTGACAATCGATTGTATATTCATTAATTATCCCATTCACTATTGATTGACTATTTTTTGTTTTAGAATAATTCTCAACAATCTCATCGTAGTATTTTTCACTCATCAAACATTTCAACCCGTATTCTATATCAGCTCCCGTTGCATTAAAATC
The DNA here is from genome assembly GCA_024635555.1 of Saccharicrinis sp. GTDB lineage: Bacteria > Bacteroidota > Bacteroidia > Bacteroidales > Marinilabiliaceae > Saccharicrinis. Next base: position 14,454 of record JAGXIO010000171.1, on the reverse strand, counting down.
AGGGTGTTTACTCATTATAAACTTATTAGCAAAATACAATTTAGAGGGATAATATTTTCCCTTATTTTTAATATATTCAGCTATAAATTTATACCTGTCATTTCCAAAACCATTAATGTATTCAAAGTAAACAATAGCAAAATCTTTTGTACTAATCATCATTCGTCCAATAGGAATAGCGTCTTCATTATGTCCCTGTTTGAGAAGATATGTATAGTTTGGATATATAGAATACTCTTTGCCAGACCTTGGAGAAGTCAGTTTTTCAATTTCCCTAAAATCAAAATCTCCAGTTAATACATTAACCTTACTAAATCGAATATTATTGAGAAGATATATTCTTATATGATAAACATTTTCATTGTTATATACCCCTATTGTATCCAACATAAAATAATGGTTGGAAATAAAGTCCTTATCTAAACGATCTACAAAATCAAAAGTGGGCGTCTTGTAATTACGCACAGGATCCATCCGTAATAAAAACTGCAAGTGATTAGTACCATAGTCGGGAATTTGGTATTGAGGCAATAGGGCATCATCATTATAACGAAATTTTTGCCAGAAAACATGATCACTTAGTGGCTTAGTGTGCCATAAGCTATCGGCTTTATGTTTTGTTTCAATGCCAGCTAAACCTACTTTCACCTCCACTTGACTGGCATCCAATAAACTATCCGTTTCGTAATCTTGAAAAACTTGGTGGTAGGTGCCCTCCAATATGGTGTAATCAGCTGCCATATTTTCAGGAATACTTTTGATGGCTTTCTTTATAATTTTAACGGGATCTTTCAAAGCTATTCTTTCACTTTTTTCCACCTCTTTAATGTCAAAAGACACTGGCGACAGGTAAATTTTAAGTGCTTGTTGTGAAAAGTCACTTTGAGGTATGCTCCTAGTTTCATAGCCTATGGCTCGTACTATCACCTTGCCCTGATGGCCTTCTTTTACCTCTAGTGTAAAGCCGCCATCATCCCCAGTGGCTACGCCTGTAAAGGTATTCTCTACATACACGTTGGCAAAGGGCACTGGGGCTTTGCTCTTTTGGTCAATGACTGTGCCAGTGAGGGTGCTTTGGGCTTGGAGCTGAACTCCTGACAAAAAGAATAGGACAAGCAGGCATACTATTTTATTATATCCTATTATATGCATAGTAATGTGTGTTTTATCAAAATTAATAATTAAACACTTATTTTTCGTAATAAGTATTACAAAACACCACGGGGTTTTGCAGCTCATCTAAATTAGTAGATGAGTCTATCAGTGTATTTATAACTTCATCTTTAATTGCTTTATCTCCCATAGCTCTTATCATGTTAGCTTTGCTTTTAACTTGTGCAACTTCGCAGAGTGTATATAATCTATCGTTAGCACTGCATCTAATATCACTTAAAGTCATAAACATCATCTCATTGGTTTGGCCTTTAGTATAGCTATAGGCAGATTCAATACCATTGACATACATTTTCTTTTGATTATCATTATACACCAACTCATAGCGCTTCCCTTTATTACAAAACTGCATAAATAGTAAACTATCATTAGCAGCATTTATCCTGCCTGTACAAAACACAGCTTGAGGGTCTTTTAGTAGCTGCGAAAGACGATCTATTTCCTTGGATATCCTTAGGAAGTTTAACCCAAGGTAGGGCTTTAGCTGTTTCTCTTCTATTTCAAAGATAGTTTGCTCATAGCTTTTGCAAAAAAACAAACGATGATTCATTGTAAAGAAATAATCAGAAATGCTTGTATGCCTTGATAATGGACTAAGTTCTGGCACTTCCATTTTTTTTATCGCCTTAAAATTATCATTATAAACAACTATCCAATTCTTCTTCATCGTTTCATCTTGCCGTGGAGTAGATACGGTATAAGTGTATATCTCTTGGTTATGAATACATAAAGCACGTAGAGCTGTTTGGCGCAGTTTCTTTTCTTTGATAAAATTACCACTTATGTCATACATTAATAGTTTAAAGCCATTAATGTCGAGTAATACAATTCTAGTATCACCTACATCAAAGTCATTAATATTTAAATATTCACCAGGACCTTTATCTATCGCACTGATTTTAAATAAATACTTTCCCTCCATATCAAAACAAAGCAATGCTTTTGATGTAACATCTAGTAAAAAGATTCTATCTCCTTGTACTTTCATTTTTTTCACTTTCCCCAAATAACATTGATCATTTGTTTCTAAAGCTATGCAACGATACACAGAATCGGTATAATCAATCCTACTTTGACCGTTTAATAGCTGATTAAATGGTGTATTAATTTTGATTGAAACTAAATTTTCCTTATTTGTTCCTTTCTCTCCACAGCTGTATAAACAAAAGACAATACCTAATATTAGTGCTATTGAATTGTGTTTAAATAATGGTATAGAGCAGATAGCTCTATACCATATTATTTTAATAATCCTATTCACAGTCTGATTCTTCACAAGTAAAATATGTACTACCACCCACAGAACACGTGGTTGTTATTCCCGCTACCGTTTCAAACTCCTGTATATTTGACCAATTTTCATCTCCAAATGGTTTAGAATTCCAATAACCAGTTCCTTGCTCATACCAGCATGTTTCATCTATGGACTCAATTCCATCATCTTCGTCTGTGCTTTCAGCATTGCTAGAACTACCACTACCACCAGAACTACCACTACCACCAGAACTACCACCTAAAGAGCTCCATAGTGCACAGTCAAAATATTCAAAGCCAGTATTAAGATCCATAACAATACAAGGCGTTGGAGTTCTTACCCATACCCATCCAGCTTGCGCATCATCCAAATAAACATTCAAATTGACAATAGCAACAATAGCTACTACAATTGCAGTTAACATTGATTTTTTCATTTTTAAAAATATTAGCAATGATGTAGGTAATATATCAAACCTATTCATCATTGTTGGTTTATAATTTCAATTCAATTTAATTCAAGACCGCCTCCTGCCTGCCTTGAAGGTTTTCCTTTTAAGGAAGAAATGTATTACATTAGCACCGCATTTCATTTTATGAAATACTCTGGGGCGAGAAGCTAACCGCTAAGATTAAGACTTCTCGTCCCTCCTTGAGTATTTTTGTTAATACTATGTTGTATCTCACATCAAACTTTGTATCAAAGCTGGTGAGACTCTGATACGCTATCTGATTTATTTACTCTATTAATTCTCCTTTTATTTTTACCTCCACAGGCTTATCAGTATTTGCGTAAATAGTAATGGTTTTATGAAAAAAACCTGGGTATTTATCGTAGTATTTGAGTTTTATTGTTGTCGATTTGCTGGGTTTTATGGGTTTTTGTGTCCATTCCACCTCGGTACAGCCACAAGAGGTAGCCATTTGGTAGATGGTAAGGTGCACATTCCCCACGTTGGTGATAGTAAATTCACTCTCTTTCAAGGTATTTATCTTAACTTTTCCTAAATCAATCTCTGAATCGGAAAGTATTATACTTGTAGTTTGGGATTTGGTTTGAGTACCGTTGCTGCAGGAAACAAACAAAGCTAAAAGTATAATAAGATGATATTTTATTGTGTTTTCCATACATTAATTTGTTTCGAATAATCCTTCGGGTAAAAACTCCTCCTGCGCTTCCCAATCGTATAAAGTCTGTATTTTAAGATTCAGTAGCTCCAACTTATAATTGATAATAGCATTGGTATGTGCCATTTTTTTTGCTGAAAGCTGATTCTGAAAATGCTGCAGATCCATACCTGAAATCTTTCCCATCTTAAAACGCTCTAAGTTGGTATCATAAGTTAATTGTGCATTACGCACATTTTTTTCTGCTTTTTGGGATTGGTGATACAAACTAATTAGGCTACGGTGGAGTTTTCTTATCGTTAGCACGATCTCATTTTTATAGTCAGCTAAATAGAGTTCCTGCCTCTCAAGATTAATCTCCGAAGCACGAATGCGCGCTTTCCGCTTTCCCCAATCCCAGATAGGCACTTCTAACGAAAGGCTAATGCCAGTATTATTGGTAGCCTTATTATATACCTGTGTAGGATCTTCACCTTGACCACTTAAGCCCATCTGTAAGGATAGATTGCCACTAAACGAATTATTATCGATGGTTTGTAATAGACTGAATTGGGCTATTTCTATATCTATTTCACGTTGGCGCAGTTCACGGGCAACATCTAAGGAGCGATTAATGGCCTGTACACGATCTATAGGTACTGAATCTATGCTGATGTTTAATACGGTAAAAAAATCATAGTCAAACGGCAGCCCTAGTAGGAGTTTGATATCATCCCTTGCATCATCTAAGCTGACCATTGCATTTTCAAGTGTATTCTCTGCCGATATTAGGTTGACTTCCGACTGATAGAGTTCTTCCAGTTGCATGAGGCCTGCCCTCACCTTTTGCTCTACTATCTTGTGGTTTTTAAGTTGATTGTCCAGTTCCTCTTGGTAAATAAGGTATTGCATCTGTTTCTGGTAAACACTATAGAATTGACTTGTGATGGACCGCTCCATACTCAGTTTTTGCAAGGCATAGTTAATCTCAGCATTTTCCACATCCCGTTCTACCTTTCTTAGTGCTATTTTTTGCTGATTGTGTGAAAATAGTGGTTGATCTATTTTTAGCGTCAGATTATTGTAAAAGCTTTGATCGCCATTGGCATCTTGCCACTTGAAGTAATTGGATAAGCCAAGGGTAGCATCAGTGAGTAATATTGGCTGACTAATGGAGAAGTTGCCGCTTGATGTGGTCTGTTGCACATTGTACCAACCATCACCCCCAGGGCGATCATCATACTTTACTGGTTAGAATAGCTAAAAGGTGTTAGACTAAGGTCAAAATCAGACTTCAAAGCCGTCTCTTGCACTTTAAGGCTTTGTTGGGTCTTTTCCAAACTTAGAGCTGATAGTTTCAGGTCTGTACTGTGTGTAGCTGCAAGTTCTAATGCCCGGTTTAGGATCAGGATATCCTGAGCTGTTAGCATTGGGCAAAAAGCAATAAGAAATACGATTGAAAGTAAGCAATTCCGCACCTTAATATAGTTTAATTAGTATATGTAGACCTAATAACAACCACTAGGCTGTCACCCGTTGTAACCTGACATTTTTTAGGGTCATAATCATCTACTAGCTCAGTTTGGCAGTTTTCCATCAGCATCAAATCTTTTAATGTGGTATTTGTACTTAAATTCATGTTCTGGCTGTGGCAAATATTTGTAACTAGCATTGCCAACACTGCACAGGTTGATAACGCTAATTTTAAAACTCTTTCTTTTCTCATAAGCGTTTAAAATATTATGTTAGTAGGCTGCGAACATAAAGTTTTTCAATAAGAGGACAAAATAAAAGGATGTGACAATACGTGACAGCACAAATATAGCTTGTGACATTACGTGACAATAGAGATTAATAGTCAAATAATCAGATAGATATCGATTGATTTTATTTTGATAAAATTTTCAAAATAAAGTTCTGTAAATCGTCTTCTGAATTTAATTTAAGACGCTCTTTAATGCGTTGGCGTTGTTTTCTAACCGATGTTTCCTTTATTCCAAACACATCTGCCATCTTTGAATCAGTAAGTCCATAATGACAACACATTAAATAACGCACATCCCCGGCTTTCAAATCTGGGTACGCAACTCTGATATTCCTTTCACCTTTGGGGTATTGATATCTGTAGCGCTCGTTAAAGTTATCCCAACTACTTATATTTTGTGTTTTATTTAACTCCTGACTTATTTTTGAGACAATGGTCTTTGCTGGTAGTGTTTTTACATTTAGATGAGAATAGATACATTTTAGCATGTCTTCCGATTCTAACAACGAAATCTCTTTTTTATGTAAGCATTGATGAGATTTATCTAACATCCTTTTCAGTTTATTAGAATTGTAGATTAAAAAGATTAATACAACTGATATTATTATACTATAGAATAAGTAAAGGCTATTCTTTTGTCGTGTACTTTTATCTTTTAGGCAAAGAATTTCATTCTCTTGTTTTATCGTATTGATATGATTTTGTGCATTAATATACATGATCTTATTCCGAGCTATTTTTTTATCATAGTCCAGATAATGCTCATAGGCTTTTTCTTCATAGACTCTAGCGGCTTTATACTGCTTTGTAATAAAAAGAACTTTAGACTTTAGAATTTTAAACCTGTATTTAAATAAATCACTTTTTTGAATGTCAGAAAGGTATAATGATGAATCAAGAATGGTTATGCATTTTTCATATTCTTCATTTTTTATAAGCAACTTTGAACCAACGTACAAATGATATAACAAATCTTCTTTTTTCAGTCCTATAAAGCCTTTGTTGAGTTCTTCAATAACAACGCTTGCTTCATTGTGATAATAAATTGCAGAATCTATATTGTGGTTAATAAATGAATTCGCTATCAGATCCAGTGATTTTACTAGTTGATAATTTAAATTATTTTTTCTATAGTAATTATTTGACAATATGCTAAATCGAAGACGCTCCTTACCCGTGGAGAAGAAAGCCATGTTTGAATAATACAACCCCAAGTCAATTTCCTCTTTCCTACCTTTCACCAATTTATCTGCTTTAAATAAATAAGGTTCAATGTCCAAATTAATACTTTTGGCTATTCTTGCTTGTGCTAAATATGCTTTTAGCTTTTCATTGTCAGTTAAACCATTATCACATATATCATTGTTACAAAAATTATATAGCTGCCAAGCCTCATCGTAGAGTTTTAAAGACTCTTTAGTCAGAGCCTCTAACAGGACTATTTTCTTGTTATAAACTGAATCATTATCCAGACCTCGTAACTTAGCACTATCTATATAATGCACTAACTGCTCATAGTCACCCCTTTCGTATTCAACATGCGCTTTTAGGAAATAGTACTTAGCCCAAAGCTCATCAGTGTCTTCCTTTCGCAGTGCATCGACTATATTTGTGAGTATCGTATCTACAACTTCCGGGCGGTAAAAGCGGATATTCTCAGCTTCCTGCAAGCGCTCAAGCAGGTCTAGGTTTACGCTAGGCTTAGGGTTTCCTTTAGTGCAAGAGAAAAGAATAAAGGTAGTCAATATAATAGCTAGGTAGTGCTTCATTAGTTTAGGTTAATCAATCGCTTCCAAAACTAATGAATAGCTTTTAAATACAAGTACCCTGAGAATAAAAAAACTACTCCCAGTTCAAGATAATTTTCCCACTGTTGTGCGATTCCATGATATCAAATCCTTTTTGAAATTCATCTATAGGAAAACGGTGGGTAATGATAGGTGTTAAATCGATACCTGACAAAATCATCTGTTCCATCTGGTACCATGTTTCGAACATTTCCCTACCATATATTCCTTTAAGGGTTAATCCTTTAAAAATAATTTTATTCCAATCCACTTGGGTATTTGAGGGCAATAAACCTAAGAGCGAAATCTTACCCGAATTGTACATGTTATCCACCATGGAGTTAAAAGCCATTGGGTTTCCTGAACATTCCAAGCCAATATCAAAGCCTTTCATTTTCAGGTCGTTTACCACCACACTACGTAAGTCTTCCTTTAAAGGATTCACCACTCTTGTTGCGCCCATCTTGCGCGCCAGATTGGCACGATATTCATTAGTTTCGGTAGCAACCACATAGCGTGCACCGGCAAATTTAGCGATAGCCACGCACATACTTCCTATTAAGCCACTGCCTGTAACAATTACATCTTCGCCAATAATAGGAAAACTGAGGGTAGTGTGAGTAGCATTTCCAAAGGGATCCATAATAGAAGCCACCTCATCCGAAATATTTGGATGCACCTTTATTACATTGTTGGCCGGTATTTTTACGTATTCGGCAAAAGCACCATCAATATTTACGCCTATGCCCACGGTGTTTTCGCAAATATGCTGTCGCCCACGCCGGCAGTTTCGGCAATGCCCGCAAGCAATATGGCCTTCGCCCGTCACCCGGTCGCCCTCCTTCAACTGTTTAACCTCGGAGCCAACTTTAGCTATATAGCCCACATACTCGTGCCCAATGGTCATGGGTGTTTTAATGGTTTTTTGAGCCCACTCATCCCAAAGATAGATATGTAAATCGGTGCCGCAAATGGCCGATTTTGATACCTTAATCAACACATCGTTTACCCCAATTTGAGGTATATCCACTTCTTGTAGCCAAATACCTTTTTCGGGTTTGGCTTTTACAAGGGCTTTCATTTTTGTCATGATATTTTTACCTTTTTTGTATTGATTGTTGTTCTTATCGTTTAGTACAAATAGAGTAGCTGATTATGGACTGTAAACTTTTCAACTTTTATTCAGTTTTTAATTCAATTGACAATCCCAGAGCATTGGCAAGCAAAGCAAAATTCGACAAACGAATATCTTCACCGTTTTCAATACGCGAAATATATGGTCGTTTTTTACCAACCTTCTCAGCCAAATTTTCTTGACTCATGTGTAATTCCTTTCTACGATTTTTAATAATTTCTCCAAAATAATAGGAAAAAGCATCTTCTCGGAATTTTTCTCGTTCTGCTGTCCCTTCTTTTCCGTATCGCTTAGCAATTAGTTCTTTTGCGTTTATAGACTTTCCCATAACTACTTTTCTTTTAAATACTCTTCTAATAATATTTCTGCTTGTTTTATCGCTTTTTTATAATCTTTTGTTGATTTCTTTTGAAATCCACAAAGACACACCGCTTTGGTACATTCAGCAAAATTCAGGTGGTCAATGGCAAAGATTACAATTCGATATTTATTTCCCGCACTAATTCGTAATTCATAAAATTGTGTCGATTGTAGCTTTTTCAGAAAGTTTGCGTTTACGACTTTTACATTTCCAATAACTTCAATGAGTTGGAAGAATTTTAGCGACACTCTTTCGTCTTGATTATCTATATATTCAAGACAAGCTTTTGTAATGTCTATTTCTCTCACACTACAAATGTAACGAATTAGTTACAATTTTAATGAATTGCATCATTTTTTTCGAATTGGTATTTTCTTTAATATGAAGCACAGCCAAACACCCTATAAAGTTAGCAGCAAAATAAGTTTACGTTAATGACAAATCTCAATTAAACTAACTTTGTTTAATCTCTTGCTTCATTTAGCCACTTGTAAAATTCCAATTGCGACCGGAATTCCTCTTTTTCTCCTTCAATTTTTCTTATTTTATTATCCATCTCATTATTTAATAGGCGTGCCGAGCAATTATCTTTCATTTGCATTTCCAACATCACCTTTAACTCGTGCTTTATTTTCTTATCATATATAGGGCAGGCTACTTCTATGCGTCTATCTAGGTTACGTGTCATACAATCGGCAGATGAAATATACATTTTTTCATCGCCTCCGTTGCAGAAGACATATATGCGCGAATGCTCTAAAAATCTGTCGATAATACCAATGGATTCGATAGCGTTTTCTGGTTTATCAAACTCCGGGAACACCGAGAACATGCCTCTTACATTCAGTCTTACCTTAACCCCTACTCTTTGGGCATCATATAATTTAAAAATCAGGTTAAAATCAACCAAATTATTCACTTTCAAATAGATATATGCTTCCTTGCCTTCTTTAGCATTTTTTATTTCACGGTCAACAAAGCCTTCTATACTTTCGCGTAAAATAAACGGCGAAACCAACAGGTGTTCAAACGAAGGAATATTATAATGTTTATTAAAGAATTCAAAAACAGCAACCACTTCATTTGCAATACCCTCATGCTTGGTAAACAGCAAACTATCAGCAAACACAACTGCCGAGTCTTCATTAAAATTACCAGTACCCACGCACACATAATTTTTCATTTGGTTTTTTTCCTTGCGCACCACAAGGCATAGTTTGCCATGCACTTTAAGTCCGGGCACACCAAAAACAACTTTAACCCCTGAATTTCGTAAACGATTGGCCCATTTAATATTTGCTTTCTCGTCAAAACGTGCTTGAAGCTCTACCACCGCCGTCACTTTTTTACCGTTACGGGCAGCATTAATCAAGGCCTTTATCACTGGGGCATTTTTCCCTACCCGGTAAATGGTAATTTTAATTTCGCGCACCATTGGGTCGATAGAAGCTTCGCGGAGATAATCGATAAAATAATGAAAGGAATGATACGGAAAATGAAACAGTATATCTTTTTTACTAATTATCTTAAAAAAAGACGAATGTGGCTCAATATCACGGTGAATTATCGAAGGCAATGAGGGGTAGCTCATTTCTTTACTCCCTATCTTCGGAAAATCGATAAAATCTTTAAAGTTATGATATCTGCCTCCTTTAATAATGGAGCTGTTTGAGGAATAGTGAAGTTTTTTTAGCAAGAGTTTCAGCAAAGCCTCGGGCATTAACTCGTCGTACACAAAGCGCACGGGGTCGGCTTCCTTTCGCAACTCTAAACCTTTCGACACCTTTTTAACGTAACTCTCAGATATATCTTCATTGATATCGAGCTGCGCATCGCGAGTGAGTTTAAAGGTATAGGCACCAATTTCATCAAATTTAAACATATAAAATATGTCGCCCAACTCATAGCGTATCACATCATCTAAAAGCATAACATATTTTTTACCATCTTTTGAAGGCAACAAAACAAAGCGATCCAGCGACGATGGAATTTCTATCAAGGCATACTGCATTCTGCTGTTTCCATTTCGCTTTAAATAAACGGCCAAATAAATACCGTCGTCGGCCAAATCGGGCAAGGGGCGGCTATTGTTAATAATGATGGGCATAAGTTTTCCGCGAACCCTTTTATGGAAATGACGCTTTACAAACTCGCCTTGTTCTTCGGTAAGATCCTTTTCGTTGATGATATAAATATTCTCTTTTATCAAATCCTGAATAACTTTACGATAAGCCTGATCGAACATCAATGCTTGTTTACGCACCAACTCATGTACTCCTTTTAATATCTCCTGAGGAGATCCTCCCTCGAAGATGGTATTTTTATCCAACTGAACTATTCTTTTAAGCACCGCTACGCGAACACGAAAAAACTCGTCCATGTTGTTGGAATAGATACCTAAAAATTTTATCCGTTCAATCAAGGGCACGTCATCACGCATAGCCTCGTGTAATACTCTTTCGTTAAACGAAAGCCAACTAATCTCTTTGCTTCTGAAGTTCTTTACGCTCATAGGAATTTTTTTATTGCGATTGTATGCACCAAAACGGGTTGAACAAATCAATTCGTTTAAGGTTGTAATAGCAATCGTATAAAAGTAGAAAATAAAAGAATAATATATAATGAATATTATCAGAAAACGCATGAATTTGCATGAGATTTTAGAAATAAGGAATTTGACTGAATCAACATTTATTATTCAATTCGAAAAAAACGGATTGGAATTTACTGCCGGACAGCATGTTTGCGTTGGGCCCCCGAACGGAATACACACGCGCGAATATTCTATTTATAGTGCCGTAAATGATCCGTATATCGAGATTTTAGTTAAGGAAGTGCAAAATGGATTGATAACCCCGGTACTCAAAAAGCTTAAGGTGGGTGATTCGGTTGTGGTGGAAGAACCTGTTGGTTATTTTGGGCTGAATGGTGGCGAAAAATTAAACAAGAAATATCTTTTTATTGCTACTGGCACAGGTATATCCCCTTTTCATAGCATGGTAAAATCACACCCAACATTAGATTATAAAATTGTACATGGGGTGCGTTCGCATATCGAAGGTTACGAAAAAGAAGAATACGACAAACTACGATATACCCTATGCTCCTCGCGGGATACTAGTGGTAATTATATAGGTAGATTGACAAATTATTTGCAAGAATTACAGATTGATACAGATTCTGAAGTATATTTGTGCGGAAATTGCAACATGATACATGATGCTTACGATATTCTGGAAAATAAAGGAATACCCAATGAGCGTATACATGCTGAGGTTTATTTTTAAGGAGATGTGCTGATGTGCTGATGTGCTGATGTGAAGATATGGTGATGTGAAGATATGGCGATGTGGTGATATTAAACTTATTAATCTCCTAATCTATTAGTCTAATAATCTAATAATCTAATAATTTGTGAAGTACTATTTAATGACACTGGGGTGTCAAATGAACATGAGTGATTCGGAACGTGTAGCATCGGTACTTGATGCCGCAGGTTGCGTAAAAGTAGAGACAGAGGAGGAAGCAAATATTATTGGAATACTTGCATGTTCGGTTCGCCAGAAGGCTATTGATAAGGTTTACAATAAAATATCGGTTTGGAACAAGTGGAAGAATAAAAAAAATCTGATTACTTTTATTTCCGGCTGCATGTTACCCACCGACAAAGATCGATTTTTAAAGTTGTTCGACATTGTTTTTACTATGCCCGAACTGCCCCAACTACCCCATATGCTGGGCGAGTACGGCATTACCAACCCTTTATCGCTAATAGCCGAACCGCAATCGGCTGTGGATGAGATAAAACTTTTTTGGAAAGTTAAACCCAAGTACGATAGTAGCTTTGAGGCCTTTGTACCCATACAAAACGGCTGTAACAAGTTTTGCACCTTTTGTGCTGTGCCCTATACACGTGGTCGGGAGATTTCGCGGCCATCCAACGAAATATTGCAAGAAGTAAGAGAGCTGGCCGAAAAAGGATATAAAACCATTACCCTACTGGGGCAAAATGTGAACTCATATGGTTTGGATAAAAATGGCCAAGAAATAAGTTTTGCACAACTGCTTGAAAAAGTAGGCCAAATGGGCGAAGAAATCGACAACGAGTTTTGGGTATATTTCACCTCGCCCCATCCGAGGGACATGACCACCGATATTTTCCATACCATTGCCAAATACGATTGTTTGGGCAAACAGATTCATTTTCCGTTACAAAGTGGCGACGAAAAGGTGTTGATAAAAATGAACCGCAACCACTCGGTGAGCAAATACCGCGAAACGATGCACGCACTGCGCGAGATACTGCCACAGGCAACTGTGTTTACCGATATTATAGTTGGTTTTACGGATGAAACAGATGAACAGTTCGAGAATACCCGCAAAGTAATGGAGGAGTTTAAATACAATATGGCTTATATTGCCATGTACTCACCCAGACCCGGAGCCGCTTCGTACCGTTGGGAAGATACCGTGAGCCTGGATGAAAAGAAAAAGCGCTTTGCCATTTTAAGCGATGAACTGGCTAAACATACGCTGGAATTTAACCAAACTATGATAGGCAAAACGGTTAAAGTACTGGTACGCGAGCACGACAGAAAAGAAGGTTACTTGTCGGGACATACAGGAGGTAAACTGGTCATCCGTTTTAAATCGGACAATGAATCCTTGATAGGCCAAATTATTCCGCTAAAAATTACAGCAGCAGCAAAATTTTCGCTGGAAGGGGAATTGGTGTTCAGTGAGCAGCTAGCAGTTAACAATGATCAGTTAACAGTTAGCAGTAATTAATTTAGTAGTATTATAATGCTATTTATTCATCATCGGGACAATCTCCTGCAATCCTGCAGATGGGGTTGTCCTGACCTTGTTTAGAGGGATACTATCCGATAAACATAAGTTTGTATTTGGTGTGTTCTTATAACCACTATTTATAGTTTATTAAGATGATTTTAACAAATTCAACGTATACAGGCCGCTAAAAGCACTACATTTGTCGCATTCAAAAAATCATGGGCAAATTATTTCAAGTACATATTATTATCGCTCTGCTTTGTTTGTTCAGTTTTGAACAAACAGTCATAAAAGAAAACACAATAGAAAATGCTGCACCTAAAAGCAGTAGCAGCAGGACTTATGGACGCATTATTGCCTATAATGTATTTGAACTAACCGAACAACAGCGTATTACAGAAGCTTGTTCTACGCTATTGGATGAAACCTATAACTACAAATTTCCCATTTTAATTGGCCTTGTGTTAACTAATTGTCATATTGTTACACATGGTAACATTCCATACCAAACAGATACCTCTCCCCCAAACGCATCGTCGACCGTTTAACATCATTCCCTAATATCTATCTTCTTTGTCATTTGGATATGGCAGATTAATTTTTGAATTTTTATATATCTGATTGTATGTTTTTACTAATGCTTGCAGTATTTGTGCTCGGTTACGGATTCATCGTATTTGAGCATATCAACCATATTAACAAGGCAGCTACGGCGCTTTTAATAGGCTCATTGACCTGGGCTATTTATGCTTTAGGAGCTGATAGCATATTGGATTTAGGCTATAGTTCGGCCTGGAACCATTTTTCGAATGCAGCACACGGTCTGGCTGATAAAACGGAGTTTATTACACACCACCAGTTACTTCATCACCTTGCTGAGATATCTTCCATCTTGTTCTTCTTGATTGGTGCAATGACCATCGTAGAGCTGGTGGATAATTACCAGGGATTTAAGATTATCACTAGTAAAATTAACGGTTCAAACGCCGTAAAATTATTATGGATTATCAGTTTCCTTACTTTTTTTATGTCGGCAGTGCTCGATAACTTAACTACCACTATCGTAATTTTAACCGTATTA
>JAGXIO010000170.1 GCA_024635555.1 Saccharicrinis sp. | reverse complement strand
TTAGTGTAACTCACATCAATGAAAATCAGGATCTTGCCCTTCATGTTGCCCGCGAAGGGATAGTCCAGCTTAAAAATGAAAAAAATATATTTTTCCTTTGAATACAGATAAGATTAATTGCCGTAATAGTCCCTAATGCCGATCAAGCTAGAAATCAGTTGGGTGATTATGTTCCCCATGTCATCCCGCAACTTATTGTAACAGTTCTTGAAGGAATTAAAAATAAAGTATCACCTCAGACTAAAGTCACCTATGTTCGAGGTTGTAATGTAATTGAAAATGACGTTAACGAGATTAGTAAAGCAAAAAAAGTAGCCCAAAAGGCAGACATAGTGTTTGACTTCTGAACTAACTGGACACTTTTAATCTTAAAGTTAAGAGATACTTTTCATTTTTAAAAATTTATGTTAATGATGTTTTTTTGAACTCATAATTTGAACTTTTAATTGGTTATTAATTTAAGAAATCTATCTTTTAATTTCTATACTAACCTGTCCAAATTTGGCTGAAGATTTACAAATATCTCATTATGCGATATATATAACTATATTATTGCACAAAATCTATAAAATACGACATTATATTATTCTTAATAGTTACATGTGATAATTTCCTAAATGTACCCATAATGATAATTTTTTAATTCCCAGGCAAAGTTATTATGGTATAGCCTACGTATCATTACCACAGTCAAAGACGGTGGTATTTCACACTATAATAAATATATCCATACTAATATTTATTTTTTAATTTCCAATTGGTATTGATGAGGTGATACTTTCACAATCCTTTTAAATACTTTACTGAAATGGTAGCGGTTAGTGAACCCACATAACAGAAATGTTTCTGAAATAGTATATTTTTGTAATAATTTTTTTGAATGTTCGATCCTTAACTTAATTAGATATTCATGAAAACTTTTGCCATAAGTTTCTTTGAATCTATGTGTAACGAACGATGGGCTCCTTCCAACAAAATCTGCTGCAGTTTTTACGTCAATTGATTCCGCCAGATTTTCTTCTATATATTTTTTTATGTAATATTCTGGTTTGGCCTGCTTTATTTCTATAAGTTTGTTTTTGAGAATGATATCAGAAAATTTCTGGAACAGTTCTGAAATAAGAACAAGTTTCTCTTTTCTTATAATTTTCATAGAATTGTAACTTTTTTCAAGTTCATCAATCCTTGAGTGTTCATGCAGGGAGCATTCTTTTGCAATGGTTTTGAAATCACGTTCTGCCCTTACCTGACCGAAGTGCAGATAACCAACAGGCACATTTTCAATAAATATTGGCAAGAACATTTCATATAAACCATTGTAACACCGATATAAAAGTGGCTCCCTTTTTCTATTTGCTTCTTTGAATTTATTATGGTCACAGGCAATACACTTGTGTTTCAGTTCCTGCTGAATAATGCTGCAATAATCCTGGTAATCGCCATTATTTCCGGCAATTTCAGTAGTATATTTTTCATCGTCAATCGCAAAAACAAATGCAGTCCTGATATTAAAAAGGCTTGATGATAAATCCATCAATTTCTTTATTTCATCCACCTCTATCAGTAATTCTTCCTTATGTAATTCCATTCTACTATCATTATTGAAAAAAAAGTACTTTATTTAATACTAACGGCATGATCAGAATCGACATGTGTTTTCAAACAAACCCAAACGAAATTTTTGGCGAAAGATTCTGCATACGGAGCGGTCAATCATCGAAATATTTACATTTCCCTCATTTATGTTTTCTGTCATCGGCATTAAATACCCGTCCTCGTATGATATTCCCACATCAAGTCCAGCTTTAAGAGCAATTGAGCCAACCTCTTTCTGCGACGGGGCAACATGGTCATAGACAAGAGTTGTTATTCCACCGCCTTCGCCAAGATCCAGACCTTCAAAACCGAGCTCTTCCCTTAGGATTTTTGTTAGTATTTTCTCATGTGAATGTACCGTAACGCAATCAACTGCCGGATAAGTTGCCATAACCCCCAAAACGACACATTTTCTGATTCCTGCCACCCATTGCGGGAGAAAGACTTCCCTGAGGGTGCGTTTCGATATCTCCATATACCCCGTTCAAACCCGCTGACAGGGTTACCCCTGTCCCGGATAGTGGAACAACCCTGCCACCACCTTATCGGGTGCAGATATGTCATTGTCTTGTGCTCCGGTTACAATCGATTCGGATATCCTTGAACATAGAAAAGGATCTTCACTGTACCCTTCTTCGTTCCTCCCAAGCCGTCAATCCCTGTTGGGTTCAACTACCAGGGTGAAAGTTGATGGATGCCAATCGATTGCGCTTCTCTTGCAGCAACAGTATAAATATTCTTTACCTGATCCATGTTCCATTTGTTACCTATGGCAAGTCCTTCAGGAAAGATAGTGCCTCCCGAACACTTCAGACTGTGCGTCCCTTCTTCTGTCGTCAAAAGAGGTATCCCTAACCTGGTTCCTTCAATGGCAATCTTTTGAAGCTCGTTAAGAAACTCTGCTTCCTGTCTTGTCTTCATGAAGGATGGTGTTCGGCAACGTAAAAAAAACACCCACTGACCCTATCCCCAGTTCTTTTGTTCCTGCTGTAAACTTTCGACACCCGTCAAATTTAGATTGAATGCTTTCACCTAAACTGTGCTCATAAACACATGGCATATTCATCTGTCCAATTTTTTCAGCAGGGATCATTCTTGAAAGAAGATGCTAAACTCTTTGTTCAATGAGCCGCCTGGAGTCCAAATAAATTGGTTGTTGCCCACAAGCAAATACATTCACTAACAGAGATATAATTATCACTACAATTGTTCTGATATTTTCATTACGGTTATTTTTAAAATTATTGTTTTACATTAGCTTAGAAGCGTTTTTCTGTATTTTTACTACTGCTGCAACAATATCTTCCATATCCTTTTTCGGCCCTAGGAAAACAGCGTGATATAATGCAATACCTTTTTCTTCACTGAGGTGTTCATTCACGGGACAGTGCCGTTCTCTTCTGTATTTATCCAATCTTTCCTGTGAAAATATTCTTTTAAATGAATCAAGATTCAGGTATGCATCGACAGAAGGATCCTTATGCACGTTTGAATCTATCCCATTTTTAACCGGTATTCCTTCAGCCTGGAGTGCTTCCATGAATTTAGCTTTAGGCAGGCCACTAAAATGTTCTTTATCGTAAACCAGTTGGTAAGCATAGTAAGCCCTGCGGGTCTGGCCATCATACTTTTTTGTTGGACTAATTCCATCGATCTCTGCGAGCAGTTTCTCAAGATATGCAACATTTTTATCGCGAATTTTATTTTGTTCTTCATGGCGCATTAATTGTGATATCATATTAGCTGACTGAAAGGAAGTGGGACGTAAATTAGCTCCTGGGAAAACCCTTCCCTTTCCGTGTGGGTCTCTTCCATTGTTAACATACCCCCCAGCTCTTGCTACAAGATATTCATTATCTGATATTACCGCACCTCCTTCACCCGCGGGTAAAGCTTTAAATTGCTGGAAACTGAAACAACCTATATCACCGACTGCACCAACTTTCTTATTTCTCCACTCAGCCGAATGTGCCTGACAACAGTCTTCAATTACAGCAAGATTATGTTTTTTAGCAATAGCTAATATTTTATCCATATTTGCTACAGCTCCACCGATATGAACAGGCAGAATTGCTCTTGTACGAGGTGTGATACGCTCTTCTATCAAATCCGGATTTATCATAAATGTTTCCGGATCGGAATCGATTAATATGGGCAATGCGAATAAATTCAAAGTAGATTGTGCTGTTGCAATAAAAGTATTGGTCTGTGTTATCACCTCGTCACCGGGACCAATATCAAATGCACGCTGTGCCGCTTCAAGTGCCATTGTACCTGCATTTGTCACATGACAGTGTTTAACCCCCATGAATTCGGCATACTGTTCTTGAAATTGAACGCCATTTTCGTCTTTTTTGTTTGAATGTTCCGACCACATTTTGTTTTTAAAAGCATCAACGTACATTTCCAAATCTCTCTCCTCAATAACAGGCCATTTTATACCCAAAACTGATCCTTTCGAACGTACAGGATTGCCGCCAAGCAGTGCAAGTTTATCCGAATTCTGATTAATACTTGTAAAAAGGGGTGAAATACCTCCTGCTGTAATTGCAAAACCGGCTGCACCAACCGATGTTTTTTTCACAAAAGTCCTCCGTGTTAATAAATTTTTTTTCATCTTATGTTAAATTTAATTGCACCTTAATAACTACTATTTTTGATGCCTTTGTTTGAATTATTTATTTATTTAAATCAAATTGAAAATTAACTGTAAACTAAAATCTTTAATATTATCATCATTTCATTTGTTCATGTCTTATATCACGGGGCATTCCACTTAATTGTTGTTATCGAATGAGATTTTAGCCTGGAAATCGTCATTTTATTGCTCCATGCTATTTTACAATCCATTTCGTCACCATTGTTAATAACATTGAGCACAATACTTCCATCTTCATTTAAAAATCCAACGAAATTAAGCTGTGGAGAACCACCTGTAGATTTAATACGATTAGCCCCAGGCTTGACAAACCTGCTAAAATGGGCCAAATAATAATATAAACCGGTATATGTCACTTTTTTGGTATTTCTGTCGATAATGACTACTGGTTGCTGTCGGTTATCGTCCGGGTCACCATGTTCATAAGAAATCAACCATGGACCTCCATTCTGGTCCAGAATCATATTCCAGTATATCCAAACCGATACCCAGTTTTTCATATCGTTCATAATCATATTTCCCCAAAATTCGCCATCGGAAAATTCATAAACAGGCAATGGTAATGGCCTGTCAGGAGGTTCGTTGGTTGGCTGGCCTCCAACCCTTGCATAACAGACCTCAGTTTGCCATATAGGGATATTTGGATATTTATTGTGTAATTCCGAAAGAGTGGAAAATTTATCCCAATCGTATCCATGAACAGTAAGCGAATGGATATGCTTCCGGACTTCAGGATCATTCAGCACATCAGGGAATTTCTGGAGCGCTTCGGGGCGGTTTGCAGTTTCGCCGAGCTGGATTTTTGTAGTTAATCCATCTGCCCGTAAACGGGGAACGACATAGTCTTTTATAAGCATTCCCATGGTTTTGTAGGTAACATTGGAGTACCATGAGTTATCTGCTTCGTTGAACAGGTTCAGATAGTCAATTGTAATCCCCTTGTCGGCATAAGCCTGTATATATTTGGAATAATATTTTGCCAATGCATTATAATATTCCGGCTTAATATGTTTCTCTCCTTTTTCCAAACTATAGTACATCCAATCCGGAGCAAAATCCATAGGCGACTCTATTTTGAACTTTCCAAACCGGGATGCTTGTTTTATAAAAGTAATCAACCCGTTAGGCCCCATATCCCTTTCTATACTGAAATGGTTCATGGAAGTATCACCAGGTGTATCGTCGTATGTATACCATGGGCCTGCCGAAGCAAAATCACAAGCTGCGATTGGGGATTTCATCATAGTGTAGCCTGCACCAGAGTTTGCATCAAACAACATTTTTAATACCGAATCTTTGGCTCCAGTTGCAAGCGAATTAAGGCAAATCATACCCGCCTCATTAAACGTTGCCCCAAAACCATCAATCTTTTGAAATTGTGTTTTTTCGTCTATTTTTATAACTGGCAGCGATGATTTTTTGTCTGATGTAAATGATATTTCAGCCTTCTTTGTTAATCTATCGCCATCCTGCGAGGAAGAATAAACAGTAATTAGTGAATCATTGGATATCTGGCATCCAATATTTAGCATGAATGTGCCAACAATTAAGGCAAATCCAATCAACCTGTATAATTTCAAACGTTTTTTTTCTTTCATTTTTTATTTTGTGATTAATTAACGGTAGTCTATTCCGGTATTTATTACTAAATTCCAATGACCAATGGATTCGCTCAGTTTATGTACAACAAATTGAACGAAATACTTTTTCTCACTTATGTCAATAACTTCCGCGCTGCCAGTCTTATTTAGCACAATTGAAAACTCCCCTTTTGCCCACTTTTTTGAGTAGTGGTTACAGGGAGTTTTCATTGTGAAATATTACACTAAGTATATTAATTATAACCAGGATTTTGTGTCAAAGCTGAAGCACCTTCCTGCACACTTAAATCTATCTGTGCCTGGGGAATTGGATAAATCTCGTTTTTCCCTTTTGTGAAGACAGCCCCATTCATGTATTCAAAATTATATCCTGGAATATTTGTTTCATGCTGTATATATGCATTCAGTACATCAGCCATATAACCAGTACCATTATCATATCGCTGTAAATCAAAAAACCTATGTCCTTCCTGGGCTAATTCTATCTTTCTCTCAAAACGAACTGCTTTGCGGGCATAGTCTTTGCCATTTGACTCAAATTGACCAGAATAGAGTCCAATTTTATAATTGGCTGCTGGAGTGTCAGTAAATCCTTTAAGTGGATCATTATCGTCAATATAAGTATGCACCCAGGTATCAGGATTAGTAGCACGCTGTCTCACCTCGTTTACATACATTTCTGCTTTCGCAAGGCTTCCTATCTCAACTTCAACCTCGGCTGCCCAAAGTAAAACATCAGCAAAACGGATCATGGTATAATTATTTGAAACTGTTGTTGCCCAACCTTGGTATGACTGGTGCGTTGTTGCTGCATCTGCTTGATAGTAAACACTTTTTATTGGGATATATGGTCCCATAGCAGATTGTGAAACAATCCAAATAGCACCTCCCATAATCCCCCAATCGAGATAAGGTATCCCTCTTCTTCCAGCCGTATAATCCAGTCGGGGATCCAGAGTCCCTTCATAGGGAGTGAACGGACTTGATGATGCTATCCCCTGGTCATTCTTGACATCCTCGTTATTCCAGGTATCTAGTAAAGGCAAACCGGTCTCAGGATCTGTTTTAAATGAATTTACCAAACTGAAAGAAGGCTGGTTAAATCCACAACAGTTAGCCGGACCACTACTGGCAAAATTCAGAAGATCGCCTGCTCTTCCATTTAATCCATTAGGAGCATTGTCATTCACAGTCATCTGTACTGCAAAGACTGCTTCCGAGTTATTTTGCCTCATCGGATTAAAATTATCAGAAAATTGTTCCGCCAAAGCATATTTCTGTCCCGAAGAAGTTACTCCATTTGCAATAATGCTTTCCAATAAAGGTTTTGCTTCTTCAAGTTTGTGTTGAAACAGATATACTTTTGCCAGGAATGCTTTTGCTGCCCAACTATTAGCACGTCCTATAGCACTTTTAGTTTCGGTCAAATTACCGGCAGCATATTTCAGGTCGTCTTCAATATTAGGCCAGATTGATGTGGTATTGGGAATAAGATAATTCCCAGCGTCAAAAGTTATGGATTCATCAATATAAGGAACATTTTTCCATATTAGAACCGCTTGTAAATGATAAACTGCTCTTAAAAATATTGCTTCTGCTATAATCTGTGTTGCTTCTGAATCTGAAATAGAGTTATCTGTAACTTTATCCAATCCCCTAAGTACATCATTTGCACGCTGTACGCCAGCATAAATGGCAGTCCATTTTTCATTCATGGGTTCAGTAACCGGAGTTGTTTTATAGGCTTCAATTAACTGAAAATCTGTTATATCTCCATACTCGGATCCTTTATGGGAATCATCAGATGCTACGTCGCTTACGACCCAGTTTGTAGCAGCTGAATTCCAAGGACTACCGGTTGCATTTGCCCCAATACCATCAAGCAAGGAATATGCACCAATTAGTAATCCATCAATACCAGCCTTGTTCATTAAAACAGATTCGCTAAGAACGCCTATCGGCTCTTTATTTAAAAAGGAATCTTTACAACCATAAGGAAATATTACAGTTATAATAAAACCTACAATGATATATTTAAAAACTATTTTTTTCATAACATTCTTTTAATAAATGAATAAATCTTAGAAATTAACATTAACCCCAATGATAAAATTCTTCTGATTGCTTGGATAGTTACCCCTGTCTATACCAAATGAGGCACTTGCTTGGTTCCCTCCTGCACTCCCAGTTAACTCCGGATCTAATCCTGTATATTTAGTAAGGGTAAATAAATTAGTTGCCTGCAGGTATATTCTTAATTTACTTATACCATATTTTTGTATTACCGAAGGCTCTATTGTATATCCCAATATCACTGATCTTAATTTCAAGAAGGAACCATTTTCCATAATATAGGAGTTAATTGTCCCATCAGCACTAAATGAACTATTAAGCTGTGCTTTCGGAATTGTGGAATTTGTGTTCTCTGGGGTCCAAGCATTTAAAAGTGCGTTACTTCTCCCTTTTCCCTGACTACTCCCAAAGAATTCTGTATACGTGCGTACATAGTTCATAATATCATTCCCCTGGGAACCATAAAGAATGCTCGAAAAATCAAACCCTTTATATGCCAAACTAAAATTTAGTCCATAAGTAAAGTCAGGATTAGGATCACCAAAGAAGGTACGGTCGCTAGGGGTAATAGTTCCATCCCCATCAACATCTTCGTATTTGAGCATACCTGGTGCAGCATCTGTTTGTGGTGGAGAATTTGAAACATCAGTATCACTTTGGAATAAACCTATTACATTATATCCAAAAAACGACCCGACAGGATGTCCCTCTTGATTGCGAACTACATAACCCGTCCGGGTACTAAATGTGTCGAAATACCCAGGATCAGGGATACGGATTACTTTGTTATTATAGGTTGTAATATTTAGACCCACACTATACTTTAAATTATTTCTTAGTGTATTGCGGAAAGTGGCTGAAAAATCAATCCCTTTATTTTCAATATCACCAATGTTTACAGTTGGAGGGGTGGCATTACCTGCTGTAGCTGGTAATGTATTCTGAAACAATAACCCATTAATTGATTTTTTATAAAATTCAAGATTAACGATAAGTTTATTTAGGATGGTAGCGTCAAATCCAAAATTTGTAATCACATCCTCCTCCCATCCGGTTCTGGGATTTCCAATAGTTGATTGTGCAAAACCAACATCAACGGAATTTTGAGAGCCGCTCATACCATAAGAAGTTGTGCCAAATCCGGAACCATATAACGAATAAGCATTTGAAGCATTCACATTTGCCTTAGAGCCTAAGACACCATAACTACCCTTAAGTTTTAAATCATCGATAAAAGATACATTATCCATAAAACCTTCGCTGGAAACTCTCCATCCTAGAGAAAAAGAAGGAAACATCCCATATCTTTCTTCTGAGCCAAATACAGAAGAACCATCCCTGCGAAGTGTCCCACTAAAGAGGTATTTATTATTATAGGCGTAATCTATTCTACTGAAAAGTGAGAATAAACTACTTGAAAATGCAGAGCTACTATTTGTGATATTTGAAACACCATTACCCAGTATAAGGTAACTAAATTTTGTCGAGAAAAAATCCCAAGACCCTCCGGTTAGTGATCGTCCATAATCCTCGATTGCTTCAGATCCAATTAATATTTTAACATCATGTTTATTAAATATATTACTATAATTCAAGGTATTAGTCCAAATATAACTAGAGCTATAACCTGCATTTTCTGTGAGATTATTTTTACCATTATGTCCTTGTTTTTCATTATATTGATTAAAGTTAAAGTTCATAGAATACCTATTGTCTACCGTTCCTCCGATGCTTGTGCGGGCAGTAAAGTGCTTTAAGAAATCAAGTTCAGCAAATATATTCCCAGTTATTTCCCAGGTATTGCTCCTGTTGTTGCTAGTACGTTTTTGGTCGGCCACCGGGTTTGTCGGGTTCGCACCTAATTCCGGACCAGGCCAGGTGCCGCCGAAATTTCCCATTATATCGTAAACAGGTATAATGGGGCTCATCAGATAACTTCTGGATATGGCATTTCCCTCTGACATATTACTAAATCCTGGGTTATCTCTATAAAATATAAAAGCGTTTTCACCTACTCGAATATTCTTATTTATATTAAAAGTGGTATTTATCCTTGTGGAATATCTTTTTAGGTATGTTTCAATTACAGTTCCCTGCTGATTGTAATACTGTAAAGAAAACAAATAGCTTGCCTTGTCCGTCGACCCGCCTACTTTTAAATCATGGTTTTGTGTTAAGGCTGGTTTAAAAACCTCATGAAACCAGTCTGTTCCAGTTTTATTCACTTTTTGGATTAGGTAATCATTCGCAGGATTATTTGCATCAAAAACATACTTTGAAGGATCAACTGCCGGATCTCCTTCCATACCAGTACCCCCAACCCCAGGGCCTGCATATGTGTAGTCGGGAAGACCATTGGCAAATAATACTGTTCCAGGATCTATTTCTTTCATCATTCTGGCATAGTCTTCGGAACCCATTAAATTGAATACGTTACCTTGCGGGGGGACTTGAACACCCATGTATCCATTATATGTTATTGATGGCTCTCCTGAACCCTTCTTCGTGGTGATTACGATTACACCATTAGCTCCCCGGACACCATAAATGGATGCCGCTCCGGCATCTTTTAATACTTGCATTGAGGCTATATCGTTCATGTTAAGATCCGTCAGACTCCCGGGGACTCCATCTACAATTACAAGAGGACTGGTATTTCCAAACGAAGTTACTCCACGGATAAATACATCAGTTCTACCACCAGGAGCTCCAGAAGAAATAACGTTTACACCAGAAGCAAGTCCCTGAAGGGCAATGGCAGTATTCCCTGTCGGGATTGAGGCTAAAGGTTCCATGTCAACAACTGAAACAGATCCAGTAATATCTTTTTTTCGCTGAATACCATACCCCACAGCAACCACTTCCTCGAGTCCAATTGTCTCTTCCTCCAGAGTCACATTAATACTCGTCTGGCTCCCAACAACCACCTCCTGTGTCCGCATCCCCACAAACGAAAACACAAGTGTGGCATCTTCAGGTATGTTCGGCAGCGAGTAATTCCCATCGGCATTGGTAACCGTACCTTGTGTGGTACCTTTCACCACCACGGTTACTCCGGGAAGCGGTTGGCCAGTATCTTCGGTAACAGTTCCTGAAACGGATTTTTGTTGCTGTTCATTTACAGATAAAAAAGAAGGTGCCAGAATAATTTTCCGGTCAGTAACTGTATAAACCACATCCGTACCTGCAAATAATAGGTCAAGTATTTCATCAATCTTTTCATTTTTTACTGACAGATTTAC
>JAGXIO010000169.1 GCA_024635555.1 Saccharicrinis sp. | reverse complement strand
CCTTTAAAAACGGACCTTCATCAATTTCTTCCTTCTCTTCCAGATAGGATATTTCAACAGTACCGCTTTTTTTACCAATAATCTTAATATCTGCCGACATTTTCCATTCGGTCTGTCTATAATTTGTAGTTTGATATTCGTCGTCATCAATAATAATTTTTGCACCGCAAATATCGGGATATTGCCATCCGGAGGGTATCATCTTAACAACCTGGTTTAACATTACGTCCAACGAAATATCAGCAGTTTCAAAAATCGATCTGATAGCGTATAAGCAAGTTAGTTCTTTTACTCTCTCGTTGAGTTTGTAAGTAAGAATCTCTTTTTCCTGTTCCAGATGTTTGCGCTCGGTAATATCCCTTATCAAACCAATAAAACCGGTAAAATCACCATTTAAATCCTTCAGGTAATAGACACTCGTTTCACCGGGAAAAACTTCTCCGTTTTTCTTTTTGTAATTAATCGTATATAAGAAAGGGGATTTTTCAGTTGCATGATTTTTTAATGCTTGTCCCGCTTCGTTAAAATGTTTTTTATTTTCATAAATAGTAACGGTGTTTTTATTTTTTATATCATTCAGAGTGTATCCGAACATTTCTGTAAAAGCGGGATTACAATCTATTATTTTCCCATCTTTATCGGCAACAAGCATAGCGTCTCTAATACTGCCATACAATTTTGTGTATTTTGCCTCCATCTCTTTTTCCTTTTCTTTGCCTCTCTTGCGCTCGGTAACATCCCGAATATTACATTGGATTACTTTGTGGGAGTTTGCCAAATACACATTGCTAACAAACTCAACTGCAATCTCTCTGCCATCGCTTGTTTTTAAAGGCAGGTCGTCATAACGAACATATTCACTCTGCTGCAATTCAAGAAATTTAGATTGGTTGGCAATAAGATCAGAGAAAACACCTATTTCCCAAATTTTCTTTTCATGGAACTGTTCTGTTGAGTAACCCAGCAATTTGACCAAAAATGGATTCACATCTGCGATCATGCCAGTTTCAGCATCGAGTATAAGAATGCCGTCTTTAGCCGATTCAAAGAGCCTACGATAACGGATTTCAGAAGCAACAAGCAAATCATCTGACTCCTTACGAGAACTAATATCAATAACAATTCCGGCAATACTTAGTGGTGTTCCTTTCGAATCTTTTTTTTTAATAGAACCAACATCATAAAACCATTTATATTCACCCGATTTTGTTAAAATCCGATATTCAATTTCATACCTGTCAAGTAAACCATCGATATGACCTTGCATGGCATTCATTGCTTTCTCATAATCATCAGGATGGACTAAGGCCATGAAATCCTTGTAGTGTTTAAATTTTTCAGGAGAATAGCCTAACATTTTGGCTTTTCGTTTCTCAAAAATAACATTACCTGTAACCATGTCCATTTTCCACCAAGCCATATTTGCGGCTTGCATGGCAATTTCAAGTCTTGAGTTGTTCTCTTGTATAAGTTTTTCGGTCAGTTTACGTTCGGTAATGTCCCTGATAGTCATGCTGGTTCTCCGACTGCCTTTGCTATCCAGAAATATTGAACTTGAAATTTCAATGGGAAATGGAGTGCCATCTTTACGCAATCCGGTAAGTTCACCTTTATATTTGCCCGCACGTGAACGTTCTTCAATTACTTTAGCCAGTCTTGGGTCAGTAGCATCAACAATGCCATTTCTCCCGACCTGCTTTAATTCTTCTTCAGTTCTGCCGAAGATAATGCAAGCAGCATTATTTGCTGCAAGTATTGATCCATCCGGCTTGGTGAACAAGACTGCATCTATGCTGTTATCAAAAAGCATACGAAACCGTGCTTCACTTTTCTGCAATGCTATTAGCGTTGCATTATGATCATCTTGAATCTTTCTTTTCTCAATCGCTTTTCTAATAATTGGACTCAATTTCTTAATGTTTTTTTCCGATTTTACTACATAATCGGCAGCGCCCAATTTCATAGCTTCTGTTGCAATTTCTTCGGAACCGTTGCCGGTAACAATTATCACAGGTGTTTCGGGTTTTTTATCCTTTACTATCTGAAGCACCTTTAATCCGTTGAGTCCAGGAATATTAATTTCGCTTAATACTAAATCAAAATCAGTTTTATTAAGGTGCTGCTCAAATTCGAGATGATTATCAGTTTCTATTATTTCAAACTCATCAGGTTCTTGTAGGAGTGCATCTTTAACAATTTGACGGTCGTGAAGGTTATCGTCGATATGCAGTATTCGAATTTTTGTTTTCATAGTTGTAAAAGTGTAATTTGAGCTGTAAAGCGAAGTCATGAGTCCACATATTTCATTTAATCTATTTAAAATTGAAATAAATATAAAGTTGGGGTAATAATTCAATAAAAATATTACACGATAGGAGGAAAGAATTACATAATTCACACATTATATGTGACCGTTGGCTAAGTATAGAAGGAATTTTTTGTTTTCATCTTAATCTAAGATTCTCTATCTAAATGCAGAATTTTATCCACGAAGCAGTTCCGTGACAAGAAAAGCAGTGAAGGGACGGTTAAAGGGAAGGGCTGCAATACTCTGCTTTTGTGCGGTGGGGTATTTGTTTATTCAATCAACCAATAAATTGTCACCGGAAGTTAAGGTTTTTTTAGGGGGCTTGTTGCTAAAGTATAAGGATTTTATCCTTTGTTCAACGATAACCTCACCCTATATGCTGTTATTTCGCCTATGTACCAAGTTTAATAGGGTTTTGTGAGATTAGTATGGTCTTAGAATTCGATTGGCAGTTCGTTGTTTATTCTTTCAGTTTAATTTTCTGGCGTTTTGTTTTATCAAACTCAATATTCAAGTCTAGTTTAATAACATTTTCGTTGCTGAGTTTATATGATAGAAAGAATTTGTTGTCTGTTATATTTATAAAGGAAGAATAAACTGTTCCTCCAAGCCTCCCATTTTCAAGTTCTCTGGCTGGTTGACCTACCTGTCCAAAAGTATTTCCAACTTTTAAAAGATTAACTTCCGCTTCACTACTCTCCATTTCAGCTATTCTGTCTTCAATACTATTGTAGCGATAACAAGGATAGTTACCAGCTTCTGGCTTAGACAATAGATAATTAGTCATAATCAATTTGTTATCTTCCATCCAATGAAGTATTCTTTTCCCGTCCACCCATTCAATTACAACGGCTTTTCCTGATTTATCTCCGAACATCATATGGCTCTTGTTCAAAGCTATTTTTTCTTTTCCCAGGAATTCCAATGCTTCATCAACTGTTGAACAATGAGCTAAAATTTTATCTCCTAAATTGTTTTTTGGATTTCCATAACCTTTAATCCTTTCCTGTTCCGGTGTCACAGCAGCATCAAAAAAAAGTCCCTTTTCGTTGATTCCACCTTGGGCAAATTTATCCCAACCGTACCACAGACGGGCAAATTTGTTTTTGGATTTTGGTTCAATTTGAATGTATGCATCTACATCTAAAAAATAATCTTCATTATTAACGACATATATTTTCCCTGTTGTGGAGTCAACATAATACAGAACGGAACAAGCTGTTGTTGTTTCAGGAATCAATAAAATCCCCAAAAATAGTATCGGAAATAGTGTTTTTAGCTTCATTGTTTTTATTGTCCCATTTTTTTATAATTAATCTGTCCAAATTGAATTTCTTGACCATTAACTGTATATAATAAATTGCCCTCTTTTATGCTTAAACCTGCTCTTACTGGACTATCTAAACCATGGCTAAACAGAGTTATGATATAAAAAGAACTCGCATTTTTTGGGCTTATAGTTCTTTGCAATGAAGATGCTTTCTGAAGTTTATCATCTAAAATGGCACCTAAATCTCCTATTCCAAAATTTAGTAAGGATAATTTATCAAAGTTAATTCTCTTATTTGGCACAAATATTTTGAAATAGTTATTTGGTGAGTCTATACGCAGGAATGAAGTTGCATGAACGTCAATCGCCAATTCGATAGGATTATCTGCTTCATTAATTATCCGAGTCCAAAATATTGCATAAACATAACGTTTTCCATTAGGGGCTGTATATTCCAGTCCACCTTTCGGTAAACTGTTTTGTATAATTAGGCTCTTACCAATAATAGTATCAATGTACTTATACTCAGTATCAATAAATCTTTTAAGGTTGTCAGCTTGAGGCTTTTTATTTTCGGTGATTTTTATCGAGTCCAATTTTTCGATATCAGCAGTAATTTTATTTTGCGATTTGTTTTTCTGACCACACGAAAAAAGCCCTGTAGACATTATAATTAATAGTATTAGTCCTGTTTTCATTTTATTCAGTTTATATGTAGACTATTATCTTTTATTCCATAATTCATTCCCAAGATAAAGTTGTTTAGTAAGCAATTCTTCATAGATTTTATCTACATTATTTCCGTTCATAAAAACCAAATATCCATTCTTTGATTTTGGGAACCATATAGCTAATGTACTTACACCAGGGTCTTTACCTGTATGTAGCAAAGCAAATTCATTATCACTGAAGCCTGTTAATATTTCCCAACCCAATCCAAAAAAATCATTTTCTTTAAGCGTTACCTGATGTTGTATCATTTCTTGATAAAGATTTTCAGAAAGTCCTGCACCATTAATTATATACTCTAAAAATTTTCCATAATCTTTAATAGTGGTTAAAAGGTTTGCCGCAGCATTTGCTTCGTAATATTTTTCGGTTGCTATTTTTTCTCCTTTCTCGTTGAAGTTTTGAGCATATCGTGTTTCGTCCATTCCCGTATCCCACCAGAAGCGGGTGTCTGTCATTTCAAGAGGGGTAAATAAGAGTTCTTTCGCAAGCTCTTCAATACTTTTGCCCAGTTTGTTTTCAATAGCTTTTCTTAAATATTCAAAACCTTCTCCTGAATATTGATATTTTGTTCCGGGGTCAAATTGAAAAGCCAGTTTATTTGTTTCTGTCATGTAGCGCCAATTTGGGAACCCTGTTTGGTGTGTTAAAACGAGTTTTGGTGTTAATATCTTATATCTTTTATCGTTTTTAACATCAGGGTCAATCCAGTATTTATATAAAGGTTCATCCAAATCAAGCAATCCCTTGTCAATTAGTTTCAATGTAGTCAAGGCAACAATAGGTTTTGTCAAAGATGCTACTTTAAAGATGGTATTATAGGGCGCTGTATTTTGCAGGTCTAATGTGCCATAAACTTCAACTTTGGTTAATTTTCCTTGTTCTATTATTCCAATTCCTAATGCAGGAACCTTGTTGTACTTAAGTAATCCTTCAATATCATTTGGGGGATTTTGAACATCAGGGTCGTGGTGGTCGAAACTCAACACTTCAGAAAGCTTCCAGGTTTCGTTTTCAATAACCCAAACATGAGTAAATTTTGCAGTGCTCGTCCAAATATCCTCTTTATCCTTTTCTCTTAAATAGAAATGATGAACTCCTTTCTGAATAGCTCCATAAAGTTTTCCGTTGTTGTAAAGCGGAAACGCCTCCAAACTTTTTGCATCGACCTTCCGAATTGGCTTCGGCTCTGAATTAGAGCAGATGTACTTTTGCGTATTTTCAAAAAAAGCATTCTTATCCTGAAACCCACTTTGGTCGTGGTAGAATTTTAGGTCGTCGGTAATATGCGCATCTAAATATTCTAAATCGCATTGATTAAAGCCGCGCTCAAAAAAAATACTGTCTTGAATTTCTAAAACTCTAAACAAGTCAGAGTCTTTGTTCACCTGTGCTTTTACTAACAGCGGAACTAACAATAATATCAGAAAGCTTTGTCTTCTCATAATAATCTTTCACTCTATAAATGTTGTGTAAATATATTTCTATTAAAACCTTTAATTATCAGCCATCCTCCAAAAAACAATTCGAATAAGGCGGTTGGCACATTTATTATCAGGTATTCAGGAGTGATAATATCTACCACTTTAAACAATATTAGCCCACTTGCGAATATTGACAAGATAGCTGACCATATTCCCCATAAAGCTATCCAACGAGGCATTAACTTCGTTTTAAAAAACAAGATGTAAAGAATAATATTCCCGCTACATAACAATAGTACCATAAAGATGTGATTAATTGTATCCCTGGTGCTTTTTAGTACAATCCCTAAGGTCGAAAAAATTGATGTACCTTCAGAACTGTTTTGTACATATAGCTCACTCAATGCTAGTGTGGATAACAATAAAACAGTACCAATTACAGAAACACTTACTGCCAAAATCCGAAAGCTAAGAAATCCTATTGACAGACTATTACTTAATTTTTTGACAATTGGATAAATCAAAACAGCAAAGCCAATATATGATAGCGAGAGGATGAACTGAAAAATAGCTGCAATGATAACCTGATTATAGTTATGGGATGCTTCTGTCAAGTAATCTGTAGAATCTATTGCCGGAGCAACACTGAATATTCCGGCAATCATGCCCACCAGAATAAGCAGACCGGCTAATCTTATCTTCTTTATTATGTTCATTTTTACCATTTTTAAATTTTTATCATACCGCAAAATTATTGACAGCAGGCATCAAAAAATTGTAAAAAATGGACATGCATATTGTCATTCCTCACTTAGTTTCCAAAAGTCCTTGGGACTAAACCCTGTAAAGGATTTAAACTCATGGATGAAATGTGCCTGGTCATAATAATCATTTAAGTAGGCTAAATCGGTGAGGTTTTGCGCATTTGGATATTTTTTTATAACAGATTCGAAACGTATAATCCTTGAATATAATTTTGGATTAAACCCAGTAAACACTTTAAACCTTCTGGTAAACTGTTTTTGTGATAATCCATAATCACTGGTTAGCTCTTTGACTCTAACCTCACCATTTTTTTTTCTTATATCCTTTAAAGCATTCAAGATTAGTCTGTCTTCGAATCTTTTTTTCCGAACTAGGTTTATGAAATATTCCGTTATTATATGGATGCGTTGTTCGATTGAACGAGCGTATACAATTTTTTCATTTAGTATTCTTGCCTCTTGTCCTGAAAATGTATCGAGTGAAAGATATTCATTATTAAGTTCGGTAGCAGGAATGTTGAATAAATACGGTAATGTATGAGAATAAAAGGAAACGCCAAGTAAATGGTAGTATTTATCTACTGAATATTGATTGGGCTCATCTGTTTGACCTTGAATAGATGTAAAAAGTAATTCCGAATTTTTTTTGTTGTCTTTAAAAGCAAAAGTGATTTCCGTTAAACTGCTGGCAATAATATAGTGTGTCGAATTTGTATTCTGAGTATTAACATCCCATGTGCCTACCCAAAAATGACTTATAAAGTCTTTAAGTAAATCACAAGGTTGTATAATCTCATATTTCATTTCTAGTATTTACGTTTGAACTTAGTTTTTGTTCAATGACTGCCAACGTTCTTATATGTTCATAGGGTGAATATATCTGCTTTGTATTTTGGTTTTTATGAACATATCATTCCAAATATAGGGAATATGTTTATATCATTTAATTTTAATCTGATTTTGTATTGTAAAACTTCCAAGAGCATGAAACTCTATGCGCACAATATTTATTGATCCTTCTTCTTCCCATTCTGTTCCCTACCATCCGGTAGGCGGGCTTTTACCCAGGCAATATACCTATAAAAAGTAGCCCTACTCACTTTAACAATTTTCAAAACTTCAGGGATTGTTCTGCTTTGATCCTCCCATAACTGATAGCATGCATAAGCTACTTTTTGGGTTTCCGGATATAATCCTTTTTTGCGGCCACCTATGCGGCCACGCTCGCGAGCTGCTTGCAGACCGTCCATGGTCCGCTCCCGGATTAGTTCACGTTCAAATACGGCAAAGCTGGCGAAGATGTTAAAGGTTAACCAGCCTGGTACGGTGGTGGTATCGATGCTATCGTTGAGACTGATGAATTCGATCCCCTTTTCCCGGAGATCAGTAACCAGGGTTTTGTGAGACTGGTTAGGTCTTAGAATTCGATTATGGCCTGTAGTTTCTGTCCTCGAGGCGTTTAATGTCTGTCGATAAAATGTAAAAACTCTCACAACTCACATTACAATCGCTTGATAAACCGCACTTTCCAACCGAAAAATACAAAAGCTGTTATTTTTTATTTTTTTCTTTCTTTTTGTGGCTGTCTAAATAAGCTTTCAGCCCGAAAATGAACAGAGTCTGCCAAAAAGTAGTTGTTTTGTTAATGTTTCTTTTTCAATAGGCTATCTATTAGATTTTGGTTAATTGAATCTTTGATATTACAATTTGGTCTGCAATAGAGCTTAACTTCAGGATACTTTTCAAATCTATACGTGTTACAGTAGAAAACTCCATTCCAACTTAATGGGAGATTAATTTCAAAATAACTGCTAATGTCTGCTTTGCTGATGATAATTATGTTGCTCGTTGTAGAAATTGCTTTATTAAATGATAACTGTCTTTTAAATGGGTCATTTATTAAATTTCCAGGATTCTGTAAGACCAACACATAATCGCCTTTAGTATTCAGAAAGTTGATTTTCATCTGTTGGTTGTTGTATAGGTATAATGATATAAGAAGTATAAGTACTCCAAGTTCATATAAACTTAGCTTCCTATTGTCTATCCGCTTCACAATTTTTCTATCAATAATTATAACAATAAATGTAGCAAGCACAGGAACTAAAATAAATATTCCAACCATCGCTTTTGCTCCTTCTAGAGTTAGTGAATATACACCAAAAGGAAGTCCTATGGAGATTATTACTATTCCAATTATTAAGAATAATGTTGGTTTTGTCGTTAGTTTTTGCATTATCTATTATGTAGTTAAAAATCTATCTTTTTTTTAAACATTTGTCATAAAGTTTTCGGTTGTTTAGTTTATAGTCGAGAACAAGTCGGTTTTTTTCTCTTTACATAAAAATATGCGAGGAGTTGTCTACCAAGCAAATGCCCGAAAATGTAAAAATTTTGTCATGTTTTGCTCGTCAAGTCGAGTCTCGATGCGGACATTTCGTCAAGGATTTTAGTCTCAATTGTTGAATCGTATTTTTTTTACTATAGGCCATAACGGCTTAAATATGGGGCGTTTGGCATTTCAAAGCTCCAAAGTATCAAACCACTAAATATTTTAATAACTGTTACCATGCTCAAAATTAGTACTATCCGCCAAATGACCTATATTTTTTGTGTGTGCCCTGCATGAGCACGAGTACTAAAGTACTCAAAATAATCCAGAGGGTGCAAGTCCCTTACTGGCAAGTTGGCGAAGCCAGTTAGTAAGCTGCAAGCTCGTCAAGGGTGACCTTGGGAGTGAAGGAAGCAGGACTACAAATACCTGTACTGACAGCCTGTCCCGCAGCATTGCGGGAAACAGAAAGTACATATGAGGCTGTTTTAGGAGGGTTTTATGAGACTGGGAAGATCTTAGAATTCGATTAGGTTTTCGTGCATTATTGTGAATCTAAAAATAAGAAATCTTCTCCGAGATTTATCAGAGAAGATCCTAAAGTTATTCAATCATTATCGATATCATTGCAATG